>CAMNAY010000016.1 GCA_946531975.1 uncultured Ruminococcus sp.
CTGATAACGCACATTCCAGATCATGTCGCTCAGCACAGTGCCGCCTGTGGAGGTCACCTCCATCCAGTAGGAGCTGTACCCGTACCGCTTGACGCCGGAGAGAAAGTCCTCACGGGTCAGCGAGGTGTAGTGTGCGAGTGTCGGTACGCCGAGTGCGCCGAGCATATTTGCATGTGTATATTTTCGGGTCAGCCGCACGCGGGCAAGTCCGGCATCCTCAGGGAACGCCTCCTGCGCAGCCATCGTCTGCGCATACAGCTTGTCCGGATTGGCATTCTCCCCCGGATACAGGTCGAAGTTCATCGCAAATTCACAGAAGAACAGCAAGGCACAGCCCAGTGTGCAGGTGCGCGAGGTCAGCCGTCCGCAGTGATAGCCGTGCAGCACGACCCCGTAGCACATCGCGAACAGAAACGCCAGCACCAGCAGAATTCTGCCGCTGATTACAGAGACCCACAGCGTGTGCGAGTAGCTGGTCAGCAGCCCGCGCACACGGAAATGCAGAATCAGGCAGACGGTCACGATCATCGCCGCCGGCATCACGATCATGCCCGCGCCGATCAGCCTGCTTTTCCAGTCGGTTTTGCGGAATCTGTGCCGCTCCATGCGGGTCAGCTCCTGTGCAGCGACCGTCAGCAGCAGCAGCACCGGAATCATGCCCCAGCGCATCGGAAACGCCTGATAGCTGCCCGTATGCCACATCTGATTGACCGGATCCAGCACCACGGCGACGCCAAGCATTCCAAGCAGCGCGAGGTCGCGTCTGCCGGCATGGGTTCTGCGGCGTTCCTTCCGCAGCAGCATCGGCAGAACCGTAAAGCAGAATGCAGTACAGCCGATCAGCGTGAGCTTGTCATAAAAGCTGTTGAACAGCCCACAGTTTTGCAGATTTTCAACAATGCCGCCGCTGCGCGCCGAATGGCGCACCTGCAAGAAGCTCGGCAGCCACACGAACGCCGTTGCGCAGGCTGCCGCCAGACTCGTCAGCCAGAAGCGCAGTGAGACCGCGCCGCGCCGGTCCTTCCGGACAATGTACCGCATAGAGACCGTCATATAGGTCAGCACGAACAGCACGATCATATAACACAGATAAAAGCACAGCAGCATCGTCATAGAAAGCACCAGAAAATACGGCAGCGACCGCTCGCGCTTCATCAGGTACCGCATGGAGATCATCAGCAGCGGGAGCATTGCCATGACGTCCAGCCACATCAGATTCTGATAATAAAACAAGCCGTACCCGCAGCAGCCGTACATCACGCCGAGCAGGAGCTGTGTTTCATTGCGGAGCATCGGTACGCGGAACCGGAACCAGACCGCAGCAGTTCCGGCGGAGACTGCAAGCTTCAGGATCACCAGCAGCCCGACCAGCTGATCTGCGGGGATGTCCGTCACCAGCGCCAGCAGGGAAAACGGATTGCTCAAAAAGAAGAAGAACACGCCGTAATACTGCATTCCGCCCGCATCCAGCAGCGTATAGCGGATAGACTCTCCGCTTTTTGCGATCTGCCGAAGCTGCACCAGCAGCGGAACCGCCTGCTGCTCCATATCGCACCAGACGATTGTATTCGTTCCGCAGGGGAAGATATCGTACAGCGCATAAAAGATCAGATACAGCAGCAGCGCAGTCAAACCGGTCAGCAGCGGGATCCCCGCCGACTGAACAAGCTTTCGTTTCATTTTCATTCAACCTCAACTATCTACCACAGATATTTCTCATGCGTAGTATATCATACCACATCTGCGGGCAAAACACAAGCGGCTCAATAAAATCTTCATATTTCACACAAAAAAAGCGGCTGCCCACAGGCAGCCGAGAGGTTAAAATGGAAATCAGTATGAAATTAGGGAAATAGAAATTGGGAAAATGGGGGTTGAAATCAATTCGGAAGCGTTACCGCTTCACTGTCTGTATCTTATCATACGAACTTTAAAATAACCTGAAAAAACTTAAAGTACCTGAAATGATTTTCTAAAGCCGATTTCAGGTATGTTTTACGGACCCTTTTTTGTACGAAAAAATCAAATAATCGCTGGTTTGTTCTTGATTTTTGTCCGGATTCATGCTATAATGAATGAGAATGAAATTTCAAAATCCGACACGTTTACAGATTCATTTTATTCAGGACGGTGATTTTCATGCAGAACCCTTCTCCCAAGAGCATCGCTGTGATTGTTGCAGGGATCGACGAGGACTATCAGCACAGCGTGCTTGAGGGAATCATTGCCTGCGCCAGGCAAAATCAGACCAATCTTTCCTGTTTTACTGCATTCGGCGGCGTTCTGGGCAGCTCCCAGTTTGACATCGGTGAATACAATATCTTCCGGCTCATTAACTTCAGCAAATTTGACGGCGCCATTCTGCTGACCAATACAATCAGCGATCCCTCCGTCCGCAGCTCAATCATTCAGCGCGTGCTGGATTCCGGCATTCCTGCCGCTGTACTCGACGGCGATTCCGCACCGGGATTATATAATATCCGGATCAACAATACCGACGCCATGCGCAGGATCGTCGAGCATGTCATCACCGAACACGGCGCAAAACGGCTGAGCTTCATCGCCGGCACTGCCGGAAACCCCGAAGCGGAAAGCCGGAAGCGCGCATTTTCAGAGGTGCTGGCAGAGCATCACCTGACACCGGATCCGGAACTGATGTTCGAGGGTACCTTCCGTCCCGCGGACGGCGCAAAGGCTGCCGCCGCCCTGCTCGCCTCCGGTCAGCCGCTCCCCGATGCGATCATCTCGGCAAACGATGTCATGGCGCTCGAAGCAATGCGGATTCTGGAACAGAACGGCGTGCGCGTACCGGAGGATGTGATCGTCACAGGCTTCGACAACATCTATTTCGCGCAGTATCATTATCCCGCGCTGACGACGGTCAGCAGACCGCTCTCCGATGCGGGCTATACCGCCTGCGAGACTGTTCTGCGCGTGCTGAACGGCGAGGTTTGCAGCAGGGATTATGTCATGGATGCATTCCCCGTCTTCCGCGAAAGCTGCGGCTGCACCAGTGCCGAGGAGACGGATATCCGCACCTATAAAAAGAAAACCTATGAGCTGCTCAACAAAGCCCGCGCAGGCGTCTCCCTGCTGAACCGCATGACCTCGAATCTCGCGGAAGCGGAGAGCGAGGATGAACTGATGCAGGCGATCAGCCGCTACCTCAACGAACTGGAATGCCGGCAGTGTGCAGTCTGTCTCTGTGCAGACTGGCAGCAGGCTTTCCGCGAGCAGGGCAGCACGGAAAGCAGCAATTACTGCGTCAGCGGCTATACCGAGACCATGTCGGCACCGCTGCTCTGGGATCGCGGCAGCATCAGCGCACTCAGCAGCTTCAGTAGTGCAGACATGTATCCGGTTCCTCCGCAGGGCAGCGGAACTGTCAGCTTTTTCCTCCCGCTTCATTTCCGCGAGCGCTGTCTGGGCTATTATATCATCACTGACAGCGACTTTCCGCTGAACAGCACGCACCTCCATTCCCTGATGATGAACATTTCCAATTCTATGGAAAATGTCAGAAAACTGCTGCATCTGAACAATGCCGTCAAGGAACTGGACCGGCTGTATGTCATTGATCCGCTCTGCGGCATCTATAACCGCAACGGCTTTATCCGGATCGCAGACCGGATGTTCCGGCGCTGCGCGGAGACCAATGACACCATGATGGTTGCGTTCATTGACATGGACGGTCTGAAGTATGTCAACGACAACTACGGGCACGAGGAGGGCGATTTCGCACTGCGCACGCTCGCATCCGTCATCAGTGATGTCTGCACAGGCGATGCGGTCTGTGCAAGATTCGGCGGAGATGAGTTCATCGCCGTCGGTTCGGGCATCTCTGAGGACGCCGGACTGCAAGTGGAGAACGATTTTAAGCTGCATCTCGCGGAGATCAACGACATCATCAACAAGCCTTATCCGCTCGCTGCCAGCATCGGCTCCTTTGTTACACGGGTCACGCCGGACATGAAGCTCTTTTCGCTCATCGCAAAGGCGGATCAGATCATGTATGAGCAGAAAAAGCGCAAAGCCACTTCCCGTTATTTACGAAAGGATTAACCCCATGGACGCACATTCCTCTCTATCCCATACCGTTTCCTCCGGAGCAGCACTGCTGCTCTCGCTCACATGTCTGACTGCCTGCGGACAGGAGGCGCAAACCGCAAGCCCCCTCACCGGCAGCAGCGAGCAGGCCTCTGCGGTCTCTGACAAACCGGAAGCACAGCCCGATGCGGAACAGTCCGGCAGCGTGCCCGAACCGGATTCGCCGGACAGCGCGCCGGAGTCTGCGGTCAGCACACAGGCATTGCCCGAACTTGTCCACTGCACCGCCAAAGAAATCATCGAAAAAATGGGCGGACAGTACGAGCTGTTTACGGATGAAGCGGTCGGCTACTTCTATTTCACGAATGAGCAGGTCTTCCCAAAGACCAGATTCTATTTCTGCGATACCGCGTTTGAGAACATCGGCTATGACGAATCTGAGCTTGCTGCCGCAGAGCCGGAGATCCGGAATATGCTGCTGACCAGCGGAATCCAGATCGACAAGATCAACACCTATGCCGGCGGCTATGCGATCGACGGGTACGAAGCCGGCAGACATTACAGCGACTATGAGGACAAGCTCGGAAGCAAGTCCTTTTCATTCGGCAATCTCGGCGAGTATTTCTGCGGTGCGCCCGCTTCCTCTGCATGCAGCTTCTCTGTGCCGGAATGCAGCGCGAAAGTTACGCTGCATTTTGAGCTGACTGGGGATTATGAGGCAAAGGAAAAGCAGATCTTCGCATCGGGCTGTTTTTCGTCCGATCTCATGCACAGTGAAAATCCGGCGCTGTCCGTTCTGACGGTTGAGCGCACGGACGGATATCCTAAGGCTGTCTTCACGGAAGCTTCTGCCAGCTCAGAGCTGCCCGATGCGGAAACAGAAGGCGCCGTTCACACCTACATAGCGGCAAATGTTCTGGACGGAGACCCGAACACCTGCTGGTGCGAGGGCATCAGCGGGCTCGGCTACGGCGAAAGCATCACGCTGAAAGCAGATCAGCCGCAGACAGTTACGTCCATCACCGTGCTGGGCGGTCTGCGCACCGATGAGGGCAGATTCCAGCGGAATGCCCGCCCGACCAAGCTGCTCGCGAAGTTCGATGACGGTTCGGTCTATACCGTTCTGGTATCCGACCGGTTTGATGACAACGGCTATTCGGTTTTTCTTTGCAGCGGAAAGCAGACCGCCTCGATCGAGTTTTCGCTCTGCGATATTACCGCAGGCACCTCGTATGAGGACACCTGCATCTCTGAGATCCGGTTTGAATAACGCCCTATTCAGCCCACGCGGGCGTGCGGCGGGGGAGAGCATCTTCACCGAAAGCGATTCTATTTGAGACTGAAAAATAATGTGCTTCTCCTGTTCTGAATCAGATCGGGAAGCGAAAAAATAAGAATCCCGGACACAGCAGTGTGTCCGGGATTTTATACAGATTAACAGTTATTTGCTCTGTGCTTTCAGCAGGTCGCGGATCTCGGTGAGCAGGACTTCTTCCTTCGTCGGCTCAGCGGGCTTCTCCTCTTCCTTCTTCTTGCCGATGGACATGATCTTATTGACCGCCTTGACCATCAGGAAGATGCAGAATGCCATGATGAGGAAGTTGATGACTGCGGTAACGAAGTGACCCCAGTTCAGAACCTGACCGGTGTCGCCGAGCTTGATCGTACCCGCAACTTCCGCACCGCCGATGCAAGCGATCAGCGGATTGATGAAATCCTCGGTGAAGGCTGTGACAATGTTGCCGAACGCTGCACCGATGATAACACCGACGGCCATGTCCATGACATTGCCCTTGAGTGCGAATTCTTTGAACTCAGCAAAGAATCCTTTTCCTTTTTCTTTTACTGACATATGTATTCCTTCCTTCCTTTTGCGGATATTTCCGCATTATTTAATACTATTATAACACAAATACGTACAAATTGCACCTGTGAATTTCGACGAAATTGCGTGCGGATATTTGTACCGAATTCATAAAATACGGCAAAGAAAAACCGTGACCTTCTGCGCGGGCAGGATCACGGCTGAAACAAACAAAATGAAAGGCGATTGTCGTGTATCAAAGGATAATTGTCATGTCATAGAAGGATGCATCTGTTCTGCCGCGGCAGCGGATTCTTCAGCCGGTTCGGGTTCGGGCTGTGCTTTGGATTTTCCGAGCTGGCTGACGGGCGTGGTAAGCATATCGCGCAGCTTCTGACCGGCGATTCTGACCTTCGGTTCGGGCTTTATCCCGCTCAGATCGGCATTGCATACGACACAGAAGCTGTGTCGCGTCCGGACGGGTTCTCCGCAGTTCGGGCAGATCATGTTACTCACCTCATTTCGGCTGCCTGCTGTGAGTTCCGGCAGGCACAGGCGGTGTTTCTGATTTGTTATAGTTTAGCACAGAATTCCGTGAATGTCAATGCATTGGCGGAAAAATCGGTGTTGTGAGCAATTTGCACACATAGAATTTGTATATCCTGTACAATGGCGGCAGATAAAATGAACCTTGCTTTTGCTGTGCGCATGGATGCGGCGCGCACGGAAGCGAACGGCATCAGATGCCCTCTTTTTCCCCCGCATTTGCATTTTTCTCGCCGTCGGTTGATTTTTTCTGCAATATATGGTATAATAAGAGAAATAAACTTCGCCGGATGACCCGGCGGTGTGCGAAATCAATACAGAAAGGAGCAGGCGGCAGCGGACATCAGATCAAACCGTGCCGCCGGATAAGAGTATGGCAGACTATCGTTCAACCGGCAAGGAACTGCGGAAATCCCCGAAGGGTCTGATCGCCGGACTGCTCGCACTTGTGCTGGCAGCAGGCGGTTGTTACGGTATACACCGCGTCCGGAGCCGGATGGAGTCCCTGCGCAGGGACGGTGAGGAGTCCATCGGAATGACTGAGATCTCCGTTCCGGAGCTGGAAACAACCCAGCCGGCAGAGCATCCGGATTATACCGAGACTGATATTCCGGTCGCCGGCATCAAAACAGGCTCGCTGATTCTGGTCAACGACACCTACCTCACCGATGACGACGATACCAATATTGTCCGCGCCTATGATAAGCGCAACGGCTACCTCAGCGTGCGTGACCTTGAGGTGCGTCTGCGTGAGGACGCCATGGAGGCGGTCAACCAGCTTGCCGCAGGCTTCTATAAGGCAACGGAGCATTCCGATCTGCTCCTCTCCGCCGGCTACCGTACCAAGGCGGAGCAGAAGAAGCTCTATGAAAAGGATGCGGAGAACAATCCGGTTCCCGGCTGTTCGGAGTATCAGACGGGCTACACCTTCGATTTCTGCATCGGAGACGGCAAAAAAAGCAAAGACTATACCGATGAGGGCGACTACGCATGGATTGCGGAGCACTGTGCCGAGTACGGCTTTGTCCGCCGCTTCCCGCCCGATAAGGAAATTCTGACACAGCCGGTCGGCAGCAATCCCTGGGCATTCCGGTATGTCGGTCTGCCGCATTCGATGTTTATGCAGCAGAACAACATGTGTCTGGAGGAATACCTCGAACTGGTCGAGGAGTATCCGTTTGACGGCACGCATCTCTTTGAAAAGGACGCGCTGGGACGCTCCTATGAGATCTATTATGTGTCGGTCGATCCGACGGAGACCGGCGAGACGGTCTCTGTTCCGGTGCCGCGCACACTGCGCTATACGGTTTCGGGCAACAACAAGCACGGCTTTATCGTGACTGTAGAGATGCCGCGGGACGATCAGAGCTGGGGCAGCAGTGCTTCGGAATCCGATTCCGGAAGCGCTGCCGATGAAACAGCGCCCGCAGAGACCACAACAACTGCGGAATAATTCTGATCACGATAAAACGGTCTGTAACTGCGTGTTACAGACCGTTTTTGTGTGCTGTATTCCCGTCTTTGCGCGTTCATCTGAGCGCTCTGAGCGCAGCCTTCCGTTCATCGGGAATGCGGCGGCTCTCAATCGCCTTCTGGATTGTTTTCCGGTGAACCCAGCCGTTCAGGCGGTGCTCCGTCAGATACGGCATAACCGCATCGGGCTGCTTGGCAAGCGCCGTCGCGAAGTACCACGCCTGCTCCATGCGGACATAGTATTCCTCAGACTGCACCGCGCAGACCCATTCCGGATAGACCGGATCAAACCGCGCATCGAGAAAATGCTGCATCAGCATCCCGACCGCAAAGCGCAGGGTGTATGTCCGCTCCGACCGCAGCCACTCCTGAATCTCCGGCAGGAGCAGCTCCGCCTTCCTCCGGAACACCGGCGGAGTGAGCTGATCGCAGGTCGCCCAGTTGTCAATGCAGGGCAGAAATGTGCGCACGGCATCCAGACAGGCGTCAAAATTGCGGATGCGGGAGATCAGGAAGGCGTGAAGCTGATTCTCGTCAAAGAGTTCATGCGGCAGCGTGTGCAGGAAATCCTGCACCTCAGCAGAATCAGGATCCAGCGACTTCGCCAGCGCACGCAGCGCGGGCGTGCGGCAGCCGAGCACCTGTTCCGGTTTATATTGCGGAATCAGCCGCACGACAAACGCAGCGTTCTTTGCATCGCTGATCTTCTCAAGCTCTGTGCGGATCATGTTTTGCAGCATGTCGGGCACTCCTTTGCGGCTTTTGAGCTGATTGCTTTGGATTCCCATGCGCCGCCGTGATAGCGCAGCAGACCGACCAGTCCCGTCACGAGCCATGTCAGACCCGTCGTGTACCAGATCGCGCGGCAGCCGATTCCGAGGCAGCGCGTCATGACCAGTGCGCCGCCGACGCGGCAGATGACCTCTGCGATGCCGTTCATCATCGCGTATGCCGTATCACCCGCACCGTTGAGGAAGCCGCGGCAGACATAGATCATGCCGAGGAAAATATAGAAGAGCGAGGTCACGCGCAGTGCATAATAGCCCAGTTCAACCGAATCGCTGCCGGAGATAAAGCAGCGGATGACAAAGCTGCCGAAGCCCCAGAACAGCAACGCCATTCCGACCGCGAGAATCGTGGACATTTTCAGTCCGGCGCGCAAGCCCTGACGGGCGCGCTGCGGCTGGGCGGCACCGATGTTCTGTCCGGTGAAGGTCGCGAGCGCCGCACCCAGCGATGCAAACGGCTGCTGAATGAACTGCTCGACGCGCATGGACGCAGTATACGCGGTCATGACCGTATTGCCGAAGCTGTTGGTCACGCGCTGAAGGGCAACCATCGAAACCGAGATCAGGCTGCTCTGTGCTGCAATCGGCAGACCGGTCCGGATGCACCGGCGCATCATTTCGCCGTCCGCTTTGCGGTCCGCACGGCTCAGCCGCAGCTCAGGCATCCGCACGAACGCATAAATCATACAGCTCACCGCCGAGAGCAGCTGCGACAGCACCGTCGCGAGCGCCGCACCCGCAGCGCCGGCGTGCAGCACCATGACAAACAGCAGATCCAGCCCGACATTCAGTACGCTTGCGACACCGAGAAACAGCAGCGGCGTTTTGGAATCGCCGAGCGCACGCATGACCGCGTTGATCCAGTTGTACGCCGCGACTGCAAGCGTACCGGCGCAGGCGATGCGCATGTAGCTCACGGACATCGGCAGCAGGTTGTCCGGTGTTTCCAGTACATTCCGCAGAACCGGACCGGTCAGTGCAACACCGAGCACGGTGATGATCGCGCCGAAGAACAGTGTAACCAGCGCGGAATTCCAGATCGCAGCGCGCATCCGCTGCAAAAAGCCTGCACCGAAAAACTGCGAGATGATAATGCCCGCACCGGTCGCAAGGCCGAGGCAGAGCGTCGAAAACAGAAATGTCACAGAACCCGTTGCGCCGACCGCCGCCAGCGCGTCATCGCCCAGCACCTTGCCGACAATCACTGTATCGGCGATATTATAAAGCTGCTGAAGCAGATTCCCCGCAAGCAGCGGGAGCGTAAAACCGAGAATGAGTCTTGCCTCATTCCCCTTTGTCATGTCCTTTGCATGAACATGCGCCATAAAACCTCAATCCTCTTTCTGAAACCTCTCGATTTTTCTTGTGTTTCCGGCTCCCGTATGCCGGAAATCGCTCCATATTATAGCACAGCGCCGACCAAATGTCAAGACGGTACTTGACTTTTTTTCCCTGTTATGCTATAATGACTCTGTACGCAGGATACTATTATCATTTTGCTCCGGATTTGCGCACTCCTTGCGAAGACCGGACTGACATACTACGGTATCCGGAAAGAGAGTTCAGACATGACAACAAAATTCGTATCTTTCATCGGATCGGCACTGCTGCTGGGCTGCATCGCGCTCCCCGCACTGCCTGCCGCTGCTGCGGATGAAGCCGCACCGAAAGTCACCGTCACGGTCGCCGATGCCGGCAGCCTCGTTGTTACAGAGGAAGCAATTTCGCTGAGCGATGCCGACAATGACGGCAGCCTGACGGTCAATGACGCACTGATTCTCACCCATGACAAGTTCTATCCGGGCGGAGCCGAGGCAGGCTATCACACCCAGCGTTCTGACTGGGGACAGTCGATCACGCTCCTCTGGGGCAGAGACAATAAGGGAAGCTACGGCTATACCGTCAATGATGTGCTCGCGAACAGCCTGACCGATCCGCTTACGGACGGCGACCGCCTCTATGCATACTGCTATGCGGATGCAGAGCACTATTCGGACGTCTATACATTTTTCGACCGGGCAGACGCCGGCGAGGTCTCCGTCGGAGACGAAATTACGCTGACACTGAATCAGCTCACCTTTGATGCATCGTGGCAGGCGGTGAATCAGCCGCTCGCTGACGCGGTCATTACCGTCAACGGCAAGCAGACCGCATACAAGACCGATGCAGACGGCAAGGTCACACTGCCTGTTGCGGAGACAGGCAATCTGCTCATCAGCGCAGTGCATGCGGACAAGCTGATTGTTCCGCCGGTCTGCAAGGCAGCCGCTTCCGGTACCGTGACGACCACAGTGGTCACAGTTACGTCAGAGGGCATCACAACGACAGTTTCGACCGTGACAACCGATGCGAACAGCACTGTGACAACCAGCACCACAACGAATTCGACCGGTACGACCGCTGCCGGCACCACCGCGAAGGTGACCGCACCTGCTGCGAAAACCGGTGATTTCGATGCGGTCCCCGCACTCGCAATCGCAGGTCTGCTCGCTGCCTGCACCGCATTCATGATGCGCCGTGAAGAAGACGAGCGGTAAACGGATCCATGCAGCCGGAGTGCTTGCGTCAGGCATTGCCCTGAGCAGTCTCCGGCTGCTTTTGCATATTCCGGCATCTGCTGCGGAACCGCCGGCGCAGTATGCCGATGAGATCCTCGCGGTACAGCGCGGATCGGCTTCCGTACAGGAATGGGCGGACGGCACCCTGCCCGGTCAGAGCGGTTTGTCTGCGCCGGACTGGTATGCCATGGCGCTCTCTGCACATTATCACACCGACCTGACCGCATACGGAAATTATGTGCAAAGTGAACTGCGGGCAGGCACAACAACCAATCCGGTCTCGCTGGAACGCCTTGCACTGACGCTGACCGCCTGCACCGGACCCGATCCGGTCTGCACGGAGGTGCTGGACAGCAGCGCGGGCGGTCTCGGCATCATGAGCCGCATTTTCGCACTGCATCTGCTCAATAACGGCGTGCAGTCCGATACTTATACCAATGCGGCGCTGGCAGAGGAGCTGGTCTCCCTTCAGGCACCCGACGGCGGCTGGTCTCTTCAGGGCGACCGCGGCGATGCCGATGTCACTGCAATGACGCTTCAGGCACTCGCCCCTTACCGCGATGTGCCGCAGGTCGCGCCCGCTGTGCAGAGTGCATTGAATTATCTCGCAGATACGCAGCTTTCGAGCGGCGCTTATCAGAGCTACGGCGCAGAAAATGCAGAGAGCACGGCACAGGTCTGGCTGGCACTCTCCTGCCTCGGCATTGACGCGCTGCATGACAGCCGGTTCATCGCGGACGGAAACACCGTTCTCGACGGCATCCTGCAGTTCCGCGTGTCGGAGGGACAGTATGCCCATATCAAAAACGGCAGCGTCAGCTCGCTGGCAACGGTGCAGGTGTTTCTCGCAATGACGGCATCGGATATGCTGCAAAGCGGCGAGGGCAGCTTTTATCTCTTTCACGGGGCATCCCCGGCATGGCAGCAGAAAACGCCTGCCGTCACGCAGCCGACCGCTCCGGCGCAGACCGCAGCCCGCACGCCGCAGGGCACAGCAGCCGCGCCCGAAAACAGACAGGGAGCCGTCCCGCAGACCGGAACTTCCGGTACATCCGGTACGGCGCAGTCCGGCAGCACGTCAGCCGCAGGCAGCACCGCACAGACCTCCGCCGGCAGTACGGCTGCATCCGCAGAGACGACCGCCGGCAGCACCGATCAGGCGGAGACCGCTTCCGGCACGGTCCGGACAACTGCCCCCGCAGAGCCGGTCCGGAGCGACCGCGAAAAATATCCCTACCGCATTCCGCTGACTGCTGCTTCTGCGGCTGTGTTCGGCGGCATCGCGGTGTTCTTTGTCGTCCGGAAACAGAAAAGCCCGAAGACTTATCTCACGATCGCGGCAGGCTTCTGCGCGGTCACCGCGCTGATCTGGGTCATCCGCGTGGAGTCGCCCGATCAGTTCTATACGCCGGAGCAGCACACCGGCGGCGGTACCGTCACCATGGAGATCCGCTGCGATGTGATCCTCGGAATGCCGGGCAGCGAGAAGTACCCCGCGGACGGCATCATCATGCCGGTGACGGAATTCTCGATCGAACCGGACGAAAACGCACTGACGCTGCTCTATGACGCAGTCAAGGCGGAGCAGCTTCAGATCGAGGTGGACGGCGTGTCCGGCGATGTGGTCGAGACTGCATATGTGCGCGGCATCGCGTCGCTCTATGAATTTGACTTCGGTGACCTTTCCGGCTGGACCTATACCGTCAAC
>CAMNAY010000017.1 GCA_946531975.1 uncultured Ruminococcus sp.
GCCCGCACCGTAACCAATCGGTGCGGGCTGTTTTTGTGTCGGTCGGGTTCTGTTTATGAGGTGTTGGAGAAGATGCTAACCCCTGCCGCACTCCTGCGCCGATTATGCGGCTCCTTGGGTGAAGCGAGACTGTGCAACCTTTAGCGTCACGCCAGCGCGGGCTCCGCGTGTTAATCGGCACCGCGCCCTGCGCGCCGCTTGATCTCCGTTTTTCTCCCATCTGCTCGATGGACAGTCATGCTGCCCACGGCAGACGGGAGCTTTTTTATGCCTTGTCATCGAATGTGGCAATGCTTTGTCGCTGAATACCCATGACCACCGTTCTATCTCATCAGGATTCTCGATTATCTTCATGATCTCAACAAGGACAAGGTGAAGTCCGGCAATACTACCGTCATCAAGGCAGTCACCGAGTATTTTGACCGTTATCCTCTCGTTGGGATATATATCTTTATTGTATTATACTGTCAATGGGATATCAATTGTTTGTGCATCAGGGCAAAAAGCGGCAGGGCAGCATCCGGAAATGCTGCCCTGAAAAGTACGAATTTATGTGGGAACTTTCTTTGTTGTGGCTTCCTTTTCCTAATCCCGGTATTTACGCAGATTTCTGCATGAAGGTGAGGGCTGGTGTATGCGGGTTGTGGGAACTCGTCATGTGAACCTGCGTGGGAACTGCGCCTGCAAAACGCTTCATAATACTGAAATTTCTTTCTGAATACCGAAATATTTTTCGGTAGAATCAATAGAAAACTTAAGCGTCTGCTTGAAATTTGCGTATTTAGGACATTCTCTCATTTGAGTTGGGTGAAGGGCGCCGCCCCTCGACCCTGCAAACTTTTGAAAAAGTTTGATCAAAACTTTTGTGAGAGTTCTAATCCAGCTCTCGGAGAAGATGCTAACCCCTGCCGCGATCAGCGGCAGCTAAGAGACTTCTTTGGAGCAGCGAGACTGTGCCGCCTTTAGCGTCACGCCAGCGCGGGCTCTGCGCCATGGCTCCGCGCCGGGCACTTGCAATTCGATTGGATTTGTGCTATAATGGAATCAGAAACACAGAAAGGATCCGATCCCCTATGGCTGTTCTTTTCGCCGGTCTGATCCGGCTCGGCAACTGGCGCTATTTCCTGACCGGCTTTACCCTGATCGCCGCCGCCGGACTCATCCTTCGGGCAGTCGGCAAAATCCTTGACCCCTTCGCAAAATGGCGCGTATTCCGCGGTACCTGCTCCGAAAGCGACGGCTCCGGTGCCCTGTCCGTAGCGTTCACTGACAGTCACCGCCTTCAGCATTCCGCGGCTTTCCGCTCAGAAGAACCGCAAGCAGCTCAGATTCGCGCAGGCGACACCGTAACAATCGCCCTGCGCACGGAACGGTTCATCTCCGGCAGCTACCCCGCAAAGCTCTGCGATGCCGCACAAGCCGGCGGAGATATCCTGCTCCGGAGCGAACAGCGCAGACTCCTGCACCGCGAGCTTCTGCGCACCGTCCTGATACAGGCAGTCATCTGCGGCATCGCTGCTGCGGTGTTCCTGCTGACCAAACAGTTCTGTTTTCCCGCCGGATAAGTATTCTGTCTCAACCGGAGGTCGCATATCATGAAAAGAAGTCACATGAAAAAAGGGAGAACCCATATGATCGCTACTGTCACAATGAATCCCGCTGTGGATTACACGGTCTCACTGGAGGAGCCGCTGCGCAACAATGCCGTCAACCGCACCGATCATGAGCGGATCACTGCCGGCGGCAAAGGCGTCAATGTGTCGCTCGTTCTGCACCAGCTCGATATCCCGACGACCGTTTACGGCTATCTCTCCGGCACGACCGGCTCGATGATTGCCGAACAGCTTCAGCGTACCCAGATTCCGACCGACTGGAATCAGGTGCCGAATCAGATGAACCGCATCAACCTGAAAATCCGCGAGAACGGCACCGTCACTGAGCTCAACGGCCGCGGCGTGTCCGTCACCGAGCAGGACACTGAGCTGCTCCTGCAAAAGCTGCGCAAATACGGCGACGGCGATTTCATCGTGCTTGCCGGCAGTATTCCCGCAGGTGCGCCCGTGACGCATTATGCCGATGTGATGACCGCGCTGGAGGACAGCGGCGTGAAATTTGCCGTCGATGTCGCCGGCGCCCCGATGCGCGAGGCACTTCGCTGCAAGCCGTTCGTCATCAAGCCGAACCTGCCTGAGCTTTGTGAGCTGTTCGATACTGCGATTGACACTTGGTGGGATGCACTCCCCTACGGCAAAAAGCTTCAGGAAATGGGTGCAGAGAACGTCCTGCTGTCACTCGGCGGAGACGGCGCTCTGCTGTTCACCTCCGAGAACCGCGTCTGGCATCTTTCCGCACCGCACGGCGAAGTGAAGAACGCTGTCGGCGCCGGTGACTCCATGCTCGGCGGATTCCTCGCCGGTGTCGCCTCCGGCAAGCCGCTGACCGAAGCGCTGCGCATGGGCATTGCAGCAGGCTCCGCGACTGCATTCAGCGAATGGATCGCAGACCGTTCCCGCATGGATAATCTGCTGCGCGTTCTGCCCGAACCGACCGAGCTGGTATAAAAACTGATCCGAATAAAAGATCCCGCCTGCACAGGAGCTTCCGTACAGGCGGGATCAGTATTATATTACATAAACGACGCAGGCTCTGCATTGGAAAGCAGCATGCCTGCATTATTTTTAATGCGGCGGTAGAGCTGTGCGGGCAGACTGCGCTGAATGATGCGCATTGCCTCGGAAAAATGCAGCGGCTCTGTGATATCCCGCGAACCGGTCGCAACAAAATGCGCATACTGATTCGCCAGCAGATACAGCGAGAGCTTGCGGTATTCTGTGTTCAGCAGACCGTTCACGGAAATTTGCAGCAGCATTCCGGTCTGACGCAGCGAAATCCAGTCCTCCGGCGACCAGACCGAATAGAACCGGTCAATATCGGCGGCAATCGGACAGAGTCCGCTGACAATGCGCAACCGCGTGATCTCCTCGCAGAATTCCTCTGTTGCCCGCTCCGGCGGAAGATCAATCAGCAGATATTCCGAATCGCCCAGCACGAACTTCCGCAGCGACCGCGGATGCTCCACGCAGAAGCGAAACGGAAGGACAGCACCCGCAACCAGCCGCATCGGCGGAGCACAGTCCGTCAGCGCAGCGAGCTTTTCATCCCGCAGGCGCAGGAACTCCTCCGGGGAATGCAGCTCCGGATCCAGAAACGGAGCAGCGACCGCCTGCTTGACATTGCTGTCGCGAAGATCGGAAGCACGCTGCACGGCTTCCGCTTCAGTCAGGGTTCCGCCGGCAACCGCAGGCAGACCGGGCAGCAGATTTGCATGGATGTCTACGTAGTAATTCATCGTGCAAGGCTCACTTCCTTCCCGAACGGTTCGGTTTCTGTCAGAAGATACAATTTTATTGTACCATAAAATTCCGGCTTTGTCAATGATATATGGATAGTTTATGAACAAGCATGTACAAATTATGAACAGCCATTTTCCGTCATTTGTCGTGCAAAATGACGAAAAACAGCAAATCACTCCGAAAACCCGCTTTATACGCGCTTTTTTCTTTGCTGCGGACACCGGAAAACCTGCCTTTCCCCATTGACAAATGCAGGGAATCATGGTAAAATAATTTTGAATATCGTGGAGGATTGTATCCGATTGAAAGGGGTGAGATTCGTATGCTTCAGGACAGACTTGTTTTTGCACTGTGTACCTCCCGCATCCATAACCCGGAAGTGTGTGCCAGCGTACAGGCTTTTGTTCACGAGGCGCACAGCCGCGGCTATGCAGTTCTGGTGTTCAATTCCAGCCTGGAACAAAACTCCGGCGGGAAAAGCAACGCAAGCTGTTACAGCGTGTATGACCTGATTCCGTTTGACATCGTTGATATGATCGTCATTATGCGCGAGACAATCAATAACCGCATCGTAACCGATACGATTGCGCAGATTGCAAAGGAGCATCGGATTCCCCTGCTCTCTTATGACGGCATCATGAAGGATATCCCTTCTGTCTACTCCTATCCCACGCAGGCTTTTGACGGTCTGCTTGAGCATATTTTCAGCGTGCATCACTGCACCCGCGTCGATTTCATGGCAGGACTCCGCGGCCATTACGGCTCGGAATGCATGGTTCTGGCTTACCGCGAGGCGCTCCGCAGACACGGTCTGCCCTTCGAGGAAGCGCGCATCGGCTACGGCGAATACTGGGATGTTCCGGCAGCGCAGGAGACCGAGCGCCTGCTCAGCATCGACACCCCCGAAGCGATTATCTGTGCCAATGACGAAATGGCACTGTCTGTCTGTGCAGTCCTGCGCAGACACGGTCTCCGCGTACCGGAAGACATTATCGTCACCGGCTCGGACGGCATCGTAAAAGAACAGCTCCATACCCCGCGCCTGACGACCTGCGTCAAGGATACCGGAAAGCTCAGCGCCGCTGCACTGGATGCCGCAGAGCTGATCCTCGACGGCGAAGATGTCAACCTTGAAATCGCAATCGACCCGGAGCTCCGGATCTCGGAATCCTGCGGCTGCTGCATCACTGAGCAGCGCGACCAGAACGATGTGATCCGCCGGCTGTACCGCCAGCTTCAGGTCTGCGTCGAGCAGGAATCCGAGGAGCACTGGATGCTCGGCGATATGCTCGACCGCAAGCAGCCGACCGTCATTGACTATCTCGATATCATGGCACTGCACATTCCGGAGACAGCCTATCTCTGCCTCAGAGACTGCCTCGCGCCGGATCTGGCGGACTCGGATCTTCAGCATTTTGCGGATGAAGGCGAACTGATGAGCACCGTCACGCATAAGCACCGCGACAAGCAGTTCTCCATTATCCCGCGCAGTCAGCTGATTCCAAACATTGAGAATGTGATCGGCTCCGGAAAAGCGATCTATATCAATTCCGTATTCTTCCAGAATGAGGTCTACGGTTATTATGCATATTTCGGTGACGCCGTGGATGACGCAAGCTTCCGTTTGCCGAAGTTCATCCATACCGCAGGCAATGTCATCGGCTCCAGTCTCTCAACCGCGAGACTCCAGCTGATGAACGAGCGCCTGATGGCAGCGCGCGTCCGTGACTCCCTGACCGGTATGCTTAATCTGCACGGTGCGCTGAAAGCACTGAATGAACGGATCCGGAACGAAAAACACGAGGGCGAGAATCTGACGATGGTCGTCATCGGTCTCAACCGCCTGCGCCAGATCAACAGCATCTTCGGCCGCAGTGAGGGCGATCAGGCACTGCTCAGTCTCGCAAACGCGATCACGGACAGCATTGCCGGCGATGTGACCGCCGCCCGCATCGGCGGAGACGAATTCCTCATCGCGTTCTTCTGCACTGACGCCCGCCTGAATACCGCCGACGCACTCATCAGCGTCCTGCGCAAGCGGATGCAGAGCTATAATCAGGTCTCCGGCAAGAGCTACGCCATCGAAATCTCGATCGGGCGCGTCACCGCAAAGGTCGGAGCGCCGCTCTCGCTCGACAGTATGCTGAATGAAGCAGTCACAATCAAAGATACCTCTCAGCTGGGCAGCAATGAGAACACCGAACCGCATCACAGCATGATCTCCGAGGCGGAAAAAGCACTGATGGACCGCGTGCTCAACGAAAACCTGCTGACCTATCACTTCCAGCCGATCGTCAATGCCAAAAACGGCACAATCTATGCCTATGAAGCACTGATGCGCATTACCGGCGGCATCAACATTCCGCCGCTGACGCTTCTCAGCTACGCAGCATCTGCCGGCAGACTCTATGAGATCGAGTGGCTGACCTATAACAATGTCCTGCGGGCAGTACAGGCGCGCATCGCCTGCTTCCGCGACAAGAAGATCTTTGTCAACAGCATTCCCGGTCACTTCCTGACCGATACCGATTTCGGAAGACTGCGCGAACTGTACGGCGATATTCTCCCGCAGCTCGTTGTGGAATTCACCGAACAGGCGGAGACCGAGGGCGAGGAGCTTCAGCAGATCCAGCAGCGCTGCTCCGCCAATCACATGGACATCGCGGTCGATGACTACGGCACCGGCTATTCCAATATCTCCAATCTGCTGCGGTATTCCCCGAACTATGTCAAAATTGACCGCAGCCTGATTTCCCAGATTCATGAGGAGCCGAAAAAGCAGCACTTTGTCACGAATATCATCGACTTCGCACATGCAAACGGCTTCATGGCACTGGCGGAAGGCGTCGAAACCGCCGAGGAGCTCCGGGCTATGATCCGCTTCGGCGCTGACCTGATTCAGGGCAACTATACCGCTCTCCCGCATGAGGATCCGCTTGAGAGTATTCCGGAGCACCTCGCCGCCCAGATCTGCAAATTCAGCGCAAGTGCGGCAAAACAGGTCATGAAGAAAACCTATATTCCGGAGATCGGCGAGATCATGTTCCTGCTGCCGCAGCTCGATGCGGAGCATTATACAGACCTGTTCATCTCACAGCCGGAAGCGGAGATCATCGGTGACTTCAATGAGTCCAGCTCGCTCCGCATCCGCATCAAGGATGATACCAATACGCACATTACCCTGCGCAATGTCCGCTTCAATTCCCCGCAGCAGGGCCCCGCGATCCTGCTGGGCAGAAACTGCAATGTCACACTCGAATTTGAGGGCGACAACCGCATGGACGTCGGCGGCATTCTCGTGCCGGAAAACAGTACCCTGTACCTCACCGGCAGAGGCAATCTCAGCATCCGCGCAGACGACAGCAAGGCGTTCGCGATCGGCAACGATCCGGATTACGCCTGCGGTGACATCAACATCGACCTCGCCGGCTGCCTGAACATCATCTCCAACGGCAACCAGTGCATCGGCATCGGCGGCGGCATCGGCAAGGGACAGCGCATCAAGATCTGCGGCACCAAGCTGTTCATGGAAATGAGCGGCAAGGACGGCGTCGGTGTCGGCGTCCTCGACGGATTTGCCGATCTGGAGCTTTCGGGCTGCGAAGCAGACTTCAGCCAGCGCATGGCAAAGAGCATCGCAGTCGGCGCCTGCGAAGGTGCGCCGAAGATCCTCTGCACAACCGCAAGCATGACCGTCCGCAGCTCCGGTACCTTTATCGGCTGCATCGGCTCGGCAACAGGCGGCGGCAGCGTCACACTCAAGGATTCGGCGCTCGAAACCGTTCTGACCGGTCAGAGCATCATGATCGTCGGTTCGGGCGACTCCGCACCGGATGTCAATGTCCGGAAAACCGCGGTGAACATCCGCGCGGAAGGTACCCGCGCACTCGATTTCGGCAGCTTTGACGCAGACGCGGCACTGACGGTCGTGGACTGCGATATGAACATTATGATCCAGAGCGCAAGAGCACAGCACTTCGCCGCGGATCCGAACCGGTTTATCGTCAGCGGCGGCAGACTCGAAGTCGCAATCAACCAATGACCGGCGCGGTCTGGTATGCCGGCGGCGCACTCTGCGGATATCTCTGCGGCTGCATCAATACCGCAGCGATCATCTCCCGCGCAAGGGGCTTCGATATCCGGAAGAAAGGCTCAGGCAATGCCGGTGCCTCAAATATGTATGTCAGCGTCGGAAAGGGACCCGCAGCCGTCACAGCGCTGGTCGATATCCTGAAGGCATTTCTGCCGGTCTTTCTGCTGATGCATGTGCTGCATCCGCCCGCCGCACATGTGCATGTCCTGACCGGCTGTGCGGTCATCATCGGGCATATGTTCCCGTTCTGGATGCAGTTCCGGGGCGGAAAGGGCTTTGCCTCCCTGCTGGGGCTGTCGCTCGCGCTGGACTGGCGCTTCTTCCTCGTCTGTCTGGCATTTGTCGGACTGTATCTGCTGACGCTCCATTATATCGCGCTGGCTTCCATTACCTGCGCGGTTCTGCTTCCGGTCTGGCACGGGCTGTTCGTGCGCAGTTTCCCCGAAACCGTCATGCTCGCTGTCACCGGAATCATCATCCTGCTCAAGCACCGCGAAAACATCACGGGCATGATCAACGGCACCGAGATCGAATTCCAGAGATCCCGCAAAAACAAAAAACAGTAGCTTTTTCAGACAAAGGAGGCTTTCAGATGAAGGTACTTGTTGTAATTGACATGCAGAACGACTTTACGACCGGCGTCCTCGGCAATGCCGAATGCGCAGCCGTGATCGAACCGGTCGTGCAGAAGATCGAAGCATTCCGCAAAGCCGAGCCGGACGGTCTCGTGATCGCCACACTCGACACGCATACGGAGAATTACATGAACACGCAGGAGGGCAAATTCCTGCCCGTTCCGCACTGCATCAAAGGCACGGAGGGCTGGCAGCTCGTCCCGGCAGTTCAGCAGGCGCTTGGCAGCGATGCCGTCATCACGGAGAAGGGCACGTTCGGTGCAATCCGCCTGCCGGAGATTATCGGTACCGGCAGAACGATCGACGAAATCCAGATCATCGGCGTCTGCACCGATATCTGTGTGATCTCGAATGCGATGATCCTGAAGGCTGCATTTCCGGAGGTCCCGCTGAAGGTGATCGCGGACTGCTGTGCAGGTGTCACGCCTGAGCGTCATAACACCGCACTCGCAGCAATGCAGGCATGCCAGATGATTACAGAATAAAAAGCAAACCGCCGTTCCAAAGAAATGGAACGGCGGTGTTTTTTATGCAGATTCCTCTGCCTGCTGCATTTCCGTATACAGCCGGCTCAGTTCATCCCTGCACTCCAGAAAGATCCGACCGAGCACCGGATCAAAATGCGAGCCGAGCGACCGCTCAATGATCGCGAACGCCATATCATAGGAATACGCTTCCTTGTAGCAGCGCTTGCAGACCAGCGCGTCAAACACATCCGCGAGCGCCATAATCCGTGCCTCGACGGGGATGTCCTCCCCTGCCCGCTGCGTCGGATACCCTCTGCCGTCCCAGCGTTCATGGTGATAATGCGCCACATTCAGCACAATCTGCACGAAATCCTCGTCATCGACCTCGCGCAGAATGCTCTTGAGCATCCGGGCACCCTCAGCGGGGTGTTTTTTCATGATCTCATATTCTTCGGGGGTGAATTTCCCCGGCTTGCGCAGAATCGTATCATCGACGGCAATCTTTCCGATGTCATGCATCGGCGCCGCCTTCACGACATTTGCCAGAAAGCGCTGGTCGAGATGCAGCGTGTCAGAATAGCTGAGCAGCTTCTGTGCGAAGGTGCTGACCACGCGGCTGGTGCGGTTAATATGACCGCCGGTACTGTTGTCGCGGCTTTCAACAACACTCGCCATGCCGGTGATGATCGAATTCTGCACCTTCTGAATGTGGCGGGTCTTTTCCGCGACCTCGGTCTGAAGCCGGTCATTGTAGTCATTGAGCAGACTCAGATACTTCTGCTGCTCCGTGACATCCTCCAGCAGCAGCCCGTACCCGACGACCTGTCCCTGATGCATGATCTCCGTGACCTTTTTGCTGTATGTCTTGTTTTCGAGCATAAACTGCTCGGTACTGAAGCTGAAGATCGCGCGTACATTATCCGGCAGCGGCATATTGGTGCGCAGCCGGTTCAGCTCCGGAAAAATCTTCTGTGCCTGCGGGTTCGCATCCAGAAAGCCGTAGAGACTGTCCGTAATGATATACGCATTCTCCATCTGCCTGAAGACCCATTCGTGTCCGGAATCGGTGACGCCGAAGAAGCCGTCCGTCAGCATGCTGATCACCAGCGGGAGCAGCGACAGCGAGGAAAACAGCGGCAGCGGATCCAGCCGCGGATCCGGCCGCGGATGTGTCAGAAGCAATATCACGACAGGAATCAGCATGATCGCCTGCGATTCAATCAGCCGTCCGAGATTCCGCCGCTCGGATGCCAGCTTCATGGAAAGCATCCGGACCGTGACATAGACAATGCTTGCACAGAGCAGGAGCATGAACGCGAGATACCGGAACCGGTACAGCAGCGAAGGCTCGAACTGCACAACATAGAAATTCCCTCTGCTCATCCGGCTGCACTGAAGCGAACCGAACACCGTCTGCCGGAGTGAATCCTCCCAGAAGACCAGTACGGTCAGCACCTCGATGCCCGCCCACGCGAGCCGCAGCCGCGTCGGAATCCGCAGGTGGAGATAGGACAGCAGAAACGTGAGGAAAAAATAGAAAAAGATCGCATTGCCGAGCCATTCGACCTTGGCGGCGAGGATCGCCTCCCCGTCGGTTTTTGCAAGCGAGGTGAATAAGAAGCCGGCATTGATTACCAGCGCACCGATACTGGTCAGCATCAGACGGACCGTATTGCCGCTCTGCTGATGTTTCCGCATCAGCGCATAGATCCCTGCAAGGGGGATCAGAAGGCCGGACAGTGCTACAAACCGGATGAGCATATGGGGTTCCTTTCTTTTGCAATCAGGAGCGGGAAATGACCGCTTCCGATTGACATTCCGCAAAAAACATGATATAATTAAGCATACTGTATTTATATGTATTATAAGAATGCGAAGAAAACTAAAGTTCGTTAATATTAATATTATAGTATATTCTCCGCAGAAAAGTCAAGCCCTGCGCCCGAAAAAATTACATTGATGCAAATATCTGCGGAAATCCGGAAGGAGAAGAAATATGACTGTCAGTGAAATGCAGCAGGAGATCCTGCGCCTGAAACGGGAATGCGGCATCTGTATTCTGGCGCACGCCTATCAGAGCCACGACATCTGGGAGGTCGCCGATTATGTCGGTGACTCCTTCGGTCTGACGCAGCAGGCAGCACAGTCGGATGCGGAGACCGTCATCATGTGCGGCGTGCGGTTCATGGCAGAGACTGTGAAGATGCTCTCGCCGCAGAAAACCGTCCTGCTGGCAAATCCGGAGGCTGGATGTCCCATGGCAGAACAGCTCGACCGCGAATTTGTATTGCAGATGCGGAAGAAGCTGCCGGATTATACCGTTGCAGCATACATCAACACAACCGCCGAGCTGAAAACGGTCTGCGATGTCTGCGTGACCTCGTCCTCAGCGGTGAAGATCATCCGCGCCATGCCGGAGCAGAAAATCCTGTTCATCCCCGACTGCAATCTCGGAAGCTGGGTCAAAGAGCAGGTTCCGGAGAAGGAGATTATGCTGCTGAACGGCGGATGTCCGACCCATGTCCGCGTGACGGTGCAGGAGGTCGAAGCCGCAAGAGCGGCACATCCGGACGCGCTGCTGCTGGTGCATCCGGAATGCCGGCACGAGGTCACAGTGCGCAGCGACTATGCCGGCAGCACGACCGGCATCATGAAATTCGCGCAGGAGAGCGATGCAAAGGAGTTTATCATCGGCACGGAGAACAGTATCGTGCAGCACTTGCAGATGCAGTGTCCGGAGAAGCGGTTTTATGCACTCTCGAAGGACTGCGTCTGCCACAACATGAAGCTCACGACACTCGGTGATGTGCTGAACTGCGTGCGCGGCGAAGGCGGTGCGGCAATCGAAATGGACGCCGCGCTGATCCGCGATGCCCGCCGCTGCATCGACCGGATGCTGGCATACGGCGGTTAACCGACTGTTTGCGTGATCTGCACCGTTCCTCCGTAAGCCTTTTGAAAACGGTCCGGTCAGAAACCTTCTGTTCAGAATGCAAGACAAAGAGCAGCGTGCGGAATGCACACTGCTCTTTATTTGTTTCAGCAAAAATCTGCCTTATTTCCAGTTTTCGATGGACTCAAGAACCTTCGCCAGCTTCTCCTTTGCTTTCGCCAGCTTCTCACGCTCGTTCTGAATCAGCTGTGCCGGTGCTTTCTCCACAAAGCCCTCATTGCTCAGCTTCTTCTGAATGATCTCGATGTCCTTGCGTGCCTTTGCTTCTTCCTTCGCCAGACGCGCAAGCTCCTTCTCCTTATCAACAAGCTGCTCCATCGGGATGAAGATTCTTGCGCAGTCGGTCACTGCCGTCAGCGCGTTCTTGAACTTGTAATCCTGACCGAACTCCAGCTCGGAAGCGCCGACCATATTCTCGAAGAAGATGCTGTTCGCAGAGAACACATCGACATCGAGTGTCTCGAAATACAGCTTTGCCTTCACGGAATTCGGCACATTCAGCTCACTGCGGCTCATACGCACTGCCTTGATTGCTGCGATGACCTTCTCAAAGTCCGCTGCGTCCTTGCCGAAGTCAAGCGCTTCGTCATAGGTCGGATAGTCCGCCAGAATGATCATGCTCTCCTTATCTGTCAGCACCTGCCAGATTTCCTCAGTGATGAACGGCATGAACGGATGCAGCAGCTTCAGCATGCCGCGCAGCACCCAGACCAGCACCTGCTCTGCGTCGGATTTTGTCTGTCCGCCCGCACGCATTCTCGGCTTCGTCAGCTCAATGTACCAGTCACAGTACACATCCCAGATGAAGTCATACAGCTTTGCCGATGCAACGCCGAGCTCGAAGTGATCGAGGTTCTCGTTGACATCCTTTGCAAGCTGGTTGAACTTCGACACGACCCACTTGTCCTCCATGCGGAGCTCTGCGGGCAGACCCTTGAATTTGAAGTCGTCCGGCAGGTTCATCATGACGTAGCGGGAGGCATTCCACAGCTTGTTTGCAAAGTTGCGCGCTGCCTTGACCTTGTCGTCCGTGAAGCGCATGTCGTTTCCGGGGGAATTGCCCGTTGCGAGCATGAAGCGCAGCGCATCTGCGCCGTAGGTGTCGATGATCTCCAGCGGGTCGATGCCGTTGCCGAGCGACTT
>CAMNAY010000018.1 GCA_946531975.1 uncultured Ruminococcus sp.
GGGCGATCAGTACGTCGATATCATCGGCGCAGATACCTATGTCAATCACACCGGCTCGCTGCTCAGCATGTACCAGCGCACCGCAAATGTCGCGAAAAAGCCGGTCTGCCTGCACGAGAACGGCGCAATTCCGGATCCGGAAAAGATGAAGGCAGACGGCGCGAAGTGGCTCTGGTTCATGACATGGCACACCTCTTTCATCGACAGCGACCCGATCAACACTTCAAGCTATCTGAAGCAGGTTTACAACAGCGATTACCTGCTCTCGCTCGATGAAATCCCCGATGTTTACAGCTACGGCGTAACCGCCCCCGATCCGCAGCCGGAAGGCGAACAGACCGATGATACGCCTGTCCTGACCGGCGATGTCAACGCAGACGGCAAGATCGACGCGGCGGATGTCAGACTGCTGCTGAAGTATCTGACCGGCGCCGCAGAGCTGAACGAAAAACAGGCTGTCCGTGCCGATTTCGACAAAAACGGCAGACTCAATGCCGCAGACCTCACCCTGCTCAAGCGGCAGTTCGTCGGCTCGTCCAAGCCGGAGCAGCAGGAACAGAACCCTGAGGAGGAGCATCATACGAATTATCAGTTTGACCCGGCAAAGAAATATACAACGTATCCCTCAAGCTACGCAAATGCGATCCCGCAGGCGGGCAGAATCGTCAAGGAAACCTATAACGGCATCAACGGCACCAATTCGCTGAATGTCTATCTCCCCTACGGCTACGATGCAAACAAGAAGTACAATGTTTTTTACTTCATGCACGGCATGGGCGACAACGAAGATACACTGTTCTACAATAACAACGGCGAAATGCAGCGCGTTCTTGACAATATGATCCAGAAGGGCGATATTGAGCCGATGATCGTCGTGACACCGACCTTCAATAAGGTCAGCTCCGACACCTTCTACAATGCCGAAAACTTCTACAAGGAGTTCCGCGAGAGCGTCGTTCCGTTTGTCGAGGGGAAATATCCCACTTATGCGAAATCGACCTCCGCTGCCGACCTCAAGGCTTCGAGAATGCACCGCGCATACGGCGGCTTCTCCATGGGCAGTGTCTCCACATGGGCAGTCTTCGAGAACTGCGTGGACATGGTCGGCTACTTCCTCCCGATGAGCGGCGCACACCACTGGGGCACCGGCAATCCCGATGCAGGCGCACTCGCAAGAGCCGTTGACAAAGCAGGTCTGAAGAAGAATGAATATTTCATCATGTCCGCGACCGGCACCTCCGACTTTGCATATTCTGCGCTCAACCCGCAGATCGAAGACATGAAGAAATACAGCCAGTTTGTGTATACATCGGATTTCTCCAAGGGCAATTTCTGGTTCATCCTTGCAAACGGCAACGGGCATGACTGGGTCGCGGTACGTCAGTATCTGTATAACGGTCTGCCGTTCTTCTTCCGCTGATACGAAAGGAATGATTCTATGAAGCACATGAAACTCGCAGCTGTGCTGCTCGCGGCGATTCTGACCGGAGCAGCCGTACAGCAGTTTCCTGTCAGCCGGATCAAGCCGGTCACGGTCTGTGCAGCGTCACAGACCGCGGCTGCCAATCCGCTCATCAGCCGCGGCGTTCCGGCATATTCCGGCGGCGGGAATGCCGCGCACGGCAACGACGATGCCTACTGGACCGCATGGGAGAGCAGTGCGCCGGATTATCTGGCATACGACCTCTCCGGCGTTCCGGCAGCACAGCGCAGGCAGGTGCTTGCCGTGTGGTACAATGACAGCACCTATGACAGCATCGGCGCGTATGTCACGAAAAATGCAGAGCCGGTCGATTATGTCATCGAGATCAACAAGGCGGCGGGCGGAAGCTGTCCGTCAGACGGCTGGATCACTGCACAGACCGTGCAGTCCAATGCACTCAGCTCCCGCCAGCATCTCATCGACATGCAGGGCGCAAACTGGATCCGCATCCGCGTCACCAAGGCGGAAGGCGGCAAGGTCAAGTTCAATTTCGATGTTCACGATGCCTCGCAGGGCGTAAACGATTCATGGATTTTCTTCGGTGATTCGATCACGGCGGGCGGCATGGTCAACCAGTGGGGCACGAGCTTCGCGGCACATGTTCACGCACTGGATTCCCGCTTCTTCCCCGCCGCACAGAACGGCGGCATCGGCGGCATCTCCAGTCCGCACGGCAAGGCTGCAATCGACGGCTGGCTTGAGGGCAGCCCCGTCAAATACGTCAGCATCGCCTACGGTACCAATGACTGCTGGGGCAATCCCAATAACGCCGATGCGTATTATGCCAACACCAAGTACATGATCGACGCCGTGCTGAAGCGCGGCAAGGTGCCGGTCCTCCCGACGATCCCGTCCTCGACGAACAAAGACGTCGGCTCGAATGTCGGATACTACAACGCAAAAGTCCGCCAGCTTTACAGCGAATACGGCGACAAGCTTCTGCACGGTCCGGATTTTGAAGCGTTCTTCAAGGAGCATCCGGATTATCTCAGCTCAGACGGCGTACACCCCAGCTCGGAAGGCTATGAAGCCATGCGCAAGCTCTGGGCGGAAACGATGTACGAAACGGTGTACAGCAAGCTTCCGGAGCAGATTACACCGCTCTCCGGCGATCTCAACGCGGACGGCGCCGTGGACGCTGCGGATGTGCGGCTGCTGCATCAGTATCTGATGACAGAGACCGACACACTCCCCGCTGCCGAAGCAGCCGATCTGGACGGCAACAGCAGGCTCAATGCCGCAGACCTCACACTGCTGAAGCGGCTGAAGCTGAAGCAGACCGTCTCCGAACCGGAACAGGGCGATTTTTCTGCGGTATATGAAGCAGAAGATGCAGCCCTCGCAGGCGGCAACAGCGCAAAGAGTGAAGCGGGCGCTTCCGGCGGACAGGCAGTCGGTAATTTCGCAGACACAACCGATACCGTTACCTTCAATATTGAAGTGCCCGCGGACGGAACCTATCAGCTCATCCTGACTGCCAAGGGTCTGGGCGGCAGCAAGATCAACAATGTTTTCGCAGACGGCGAGTCAGTCGGCACATTTGAAAGCAGCGATTCCGGCTATACGGACGCTGTGGTCAAGGGCGTCATGCTGAAAGCCGGCAAACACCAGATCCGGATTACAAAGTCATGGGGGTGGATCATGCTGGATAAGCTCACGGTCAAGACGGACGCAGGCATCTCCAAGGATGTGTACAATGTCTCTGACAAGCTCATCAATCCCAATGCAGATGCAGCAGCCAAACAGCTGTTCTCCTATCTCTGTGATTCCTACGGCAAATACACGCTCGCCGGACAGGTCTGCGACTACGGACTGGACGGTCCGGAATTCAAGGCGATTCACGATGTCACCGGAAAGTACCCCGCAATCTGCGGACTGGACTTCATGGACTATGCACCTGCCCGCACCGCACGCGGCGCAAAAGGCTTCTCGGTCGATACCGCACTGAAGGTGCATCAGGCAGGCGGCATCGTGACCTTCTGCTGGCACTGGAATGCGCCGGACAAGTACCTGAAGGACGGCAATGACGCAAGCGGCAACCCGCGCTGGTGGCAGGGCTTCTCAACCGCCAACACAAACTTCGACATTGACGCGGTCATGAACGGCAGAGATCCCGAAGGGAAGGCGCTTCTGGACGCGGATATTGCCGCAATCGCAAAGCAGATCAATATTCTGCGCGACGCGGGCGTACCGATCCTCTGGCGTCCGCTGCACGAAGCCTCCGGCGGCTGGTTCTGGTGGGGCGCAAAGGGCGCCGCGCCGTATAAACAGCTCTGGAAATATCTCTACGATCAGCTCACAAACAAGTACGGATGCAGCAACCTGATCTGGGTCTGGAACGGTCAGGCGGCAGACTGGTATCCGGGCGACGAATATGTCGATGTCATCGGCGAGGACATCTATGCGGATGCGCATTCCTACGGTGCGCAGAACGCGAAATTCGCCGAGCTGCTGGAATACCCCGGCACGAACAAGATCACCGCGCTGACAGAGAACGGCGTTGTCTTTGACATTGACAATGTCGTCGCATCGAATGCGCGCTGGGCATGGTTCGGTACATGGTGCGGCAGCTTCGTGACGAACGGCAGCGGCTATTCTGAGCAGTATACCGAAAAGGCAATTCTCAAAAAGGCATATGACAGCGAGTATGTCATTACACTGGACGAACTGCCGAAATGGAACTAAGTCCCCCCACTTTCCCCCATGTTGAACCGCCCGAAGCTCCGGCTTTCGGGCGGTTTCCATTTTGCTTCCTTCCCGAAAAATCTCAACACTTTCGCCCTTTTCGCTCAGGAACTGACTATTTTCGGAAAAAGGCTTGATTCTTCCTGCAAGCTATGGTATAATCAAATTATATACAGACTGAAATATTATAACATCATTATCTCTCAACATACTGCAATCCTTATATACAGAAAGGAATCCGTATCATGAAAATGAATCAGTTATTTGCAGGATTTTCCGTGCTGGCGTTCTCGGCAGTCATGCTCTCCGGCTGCGGCGGTCCCCCGCCCAACCGCGTTCACTCCGTCGATGACCTGAAGGGCAAGCACATCGGCGTCCAGCTCGGCACAACCGGCGATACCCTCGCAACCGAGCTGGAAGACACCAACGTCGAGAAATACAACACCGCTTCCGAAGCCGTTGATGCGCTGAAGGAAGGTAAAATCGACGCCGTGATCGTAGACCTCGAAACCGCAAATGCCTTTGTCGAGAAAAGCGATGATATCCGTGTGCTGGATGAGGAATTTGCCGACGAGGAATATGCGATCGCAGTCAACCTCGACAACCCCGAACTGGTCGAGGAACTCAACGGTGCGCTGCATACACTCAACGAAAAGGGCATCCTCAGCGAGATCAAGGCAAACTACGAGGGCGATGAAAAAGGGCAGCATCCTTATGAGTTGAAAACGGGCATCAAACGCGACAAGGGCACGCTGGTCATGGCGACAAACGCGGAATTTCCGCCCTATGAGAGCGAGGAAAACGGTCTGCTTGTCGGCATCGACATTGACATGATGAACGCTGTCTGCGATGAGCTGGGCTACGAGCTGAAGATCAACGACATGGACTTCAATGATATCCTGCCGAATGTCCAGCGCGGCGACGCGGATGTCGGTGTTGCCGGACTGTCAGTTACCCCTGAGCGTGAGGAGATCGTCCTGTTTACCGATAATTACGCGGTGACCCATCAGGTCATTGTGGTCCGCAAGAAATAACCGCATCTTCTGAAAAAAATCACAAACGGGGCTGAGCCGCAGCGGACAGCTCCGTTTGCCGTCACCCGAACCCAATCCAACGCCGAAAGGAACTGTTTTCATGGGGATTGACTACACAAAAAAAAGCACCTATTATTATGATCTGCCGCAGGAGCGCATTGCGCAGACGCCGGTCGAGCCGCGCAGTTCCTCGCGGATGCTCTGCCTTGACCGGAAAACCGGTGCAGTCTCGCATCATCATTTTTATGAGCTGAGCGATTTTCTGCGTCCGGGAGACCTGCTGGTCATGAACGATTCCCGTGTTCTTCCGGCGCGGCTTTACGGCGTCAAGACCGAGAATCAGACCCCGATCGAGTTCCTTCTGCTGAAGCCGGTCGGCGAAAAGGTCTGGGAAATCATCTGCAAGCCTGCCAAAAAAGCAAAGCCCGGCACGCGGTTTTCCTTCGGGGATAAGCTGGAAGCAGAGGTCATCGGCATCACCGAGGACGGCGGCCGCACCGTGCGCTTTGAATGCGAGGGCAGCCTGTATGCCGTGCTGGACGAGATCGGACAAATGCCGCTCCCGCCGTACATCACCGAAAAGCTCCGCGACAAGGAGCGCTATCAGACCGTCTATGCCCGTGAGCCCGGCTCCTCTGCGGCACCGACTGCCGGTCTGCATTTCACGCCGGAGCTGCTGAAATCACTGAAGGAGCAGGGTATCGACGAAGCGTATGTCACGCTGCATGTCGGCCTCGGCACCTTCCGGCCCGTCAAAGAGGATGACATCCGGCTGCATCATATGCATGTCGAGCATTACTCCATCCCCGCGGAAACTGCGGAAAAGATCCGCAGAACCAAGGAAAACGGCGGCAGAGTCATCGCGGTCGGAACGACCTCCTGCCGGACGCTGGAGGGCGCTGCGGCGGAACACGGCAGCGTGATCCCCTGTGAGGGCGACACCGGCATTTTCATCTATCCTCCGTATGAGTTCCGCTGCATCGACGGTCTCATCACAAACTTCCACCTGCCCGAATCCACGCTCATCATGCTGGTCTCGGCATTTGCCGGATACGAAAACGTGATGAACGCCTACAAGACCGCAGTTGCAGAGGAATACCGGTTCTTCAGCTTCGGCGACGCCATGCTGATTCTGTAAAAAGCAAATCGCTTCGCGACGATTTTCAAATCACCGCGAAGCGATCTTTTTTATTTCATCAGATCCTTGCCTGCATTCCATGCCTGACCGACCTTTTCGCCGACGGCATAATATCCCGAACGGTACTGGTCAAAGATCAGCGCATTGACCTGTTCGGGCAGAATCTTATCCTTGTCCCCGACAACCCGTTCGTCCGCGCTGACATTGACGATCTTGCCGACGATCGCATGCAGATTCGGGGTATTGACCTCCTCTGCCAGCCTGCATTCAATCGCCACAGGGAACTCCGTGATGACCGGTGCATTGACAAACTGACTCTTTTCCGCATGACAGCCGCTCCGCTCAAATTTATCGGGCATCTTGTTTCCGGTTGCAATACCGAAGAAATCGGCAGGCGCCATATTCGGGACATCTGCGATATGCACCGTAAAGGCGCGGGTCTCCATGATGTTTTTTGTCGTCTTATGATCGGCGTCGATGAACAGTGCAATCTTGTCCATGTCGCAGATCTGTGCCCATGCAGCATTCATTGCACAGATGCTTCCGTCCGCGCCGTATGCCGCAACAATCACGACCGGCATCGGAAACAGTGCCGGCTGTACGCCAAGATTTTTTCTCATAGTTGATTCCTCCTTTATGATTGCTCAGCCTCCTATATTATAACATATTATACGGAAAAATTCAATGAGCGCATGCGAAAATGTCAACCAGCATTCTGCACAAAACAAACGCGCACTCCGGATGAACGGAATGCGCGTCCTGCTTTCAGAAATCAATACGAATACTTCGAGTCAATGCCGAAATACTCCTCCAGTGTCAGACCGCTGTTATAAATCTTCTCTGCCCATTCTTTGCCGAGATAGCGGACATGCCACGACTCGTACTTATAGCCGGTGATACTCTCTTTGTCCTTCGGGTAGCGGATGATGAATCCGTACTTCCAGCAGTTTTCCGCGAGCCATTTTGCTTCGGGGGTGTTATCGAAGGAGCTGCCCGCATAGTTGATGTCCATTGCCAGTCCGGACTGATGCTCGGAATGACCCGGACGTGCGGAGAAGCGGTCGGCTTCCGCCTTGCCGTCGCGGTTGCAGTAGTTGTTATAGAGCGTCTTCTGCGTATCATAAGACCGGAAGCCGGACACGATCTGAATGCTCAGACCTGCCGCCGCCGCGCCTGCTGCCATTTCATTGAAGGCTGCCTGCGCAGTCGGATCCAGACCCGGATTGTAGTCTGCGGGAAGCGGATAGGTCTTGTTCACAATCAGAATGCCCTGCACATAGGTGACGCCGTTGATGACCTGAATCTTGCTGTCCGTATTCTGCGGGGTTGTGCCTCCCGGTGTACCGGAAGCAGTCTCTTTGCCCTTGACACTCACCTTGACCTCCGCCGAGACCGAAGGATTGCTTGCCGAGGTTACGGTGATGATGCACTCTCCTGCACCGACCGGCGTGATATTGCCCAGACCGTCAACCTTCGCGACTGCCTGATTGCTGCTCTGCCAGATTTCTTTCTTATTCGTTGCGTTTGCCGGTGTCATGGTCACGATCGGCATAACCGGCGCATCGCCGACTGTCAGATTTGCGGTGTAGAAGGTCAGCGTGATGCCGCTCACCAGACCGGCGGGGAGTTTGCTCTCCGCTGTTCCCGTTGTCGAAGTCAGTGCGCTGCCCGTCGTCGTGACATCCGTCGCCGAAGTTGTACCGGATTCAGAAAGCGTTGTGGACGTAGCCGTCACCTCCGTTTGAGTCGTGGTCTGCTGCGTCTGCTCAGCGATATCCGCCGACATCGTACCGCGGCGGGCAGGGGTGCTGTTTTTGGTCATATGCACCAGAAGCGCAATCGCCGTACCGAGCGCGACCAGAGCGACGGCAAGTGCAATGAGCATCGCAGTCGGAACCGCCTGTTTCTTCTTCCGTCTGTGCTGAACTGCCATGGGTAACAATCATCCTTTCCGTTATTCATCGGGCGCAGGAAGCCGCCGCTTTTCAGGCGTCTGCGCAATTTTCTTTCCTGCCCTATTATATCACAAAACTCGTGATTTGTCACTAGACTTCCGCAAATTCTCACGATTTTGTCATTTGTGAAAATTTAGCGCAAAGATTTTACACAAGAATCACATTTTACACTTGACATTTTTTATGAAGATATGCTATAATAAGATTACACAAACCGGAGCCTGCTGTATCCGCCGCGTGCAGTGCGGCAGACCGGACAAAAGGAGGATACACTTATGAAGCTGAATATTGTAGCAAAAAAGATCCAGATCGGTCCGAGCTTTTCTGAATATGCAGAAAAAAAGCTCAACCAGAAGCTCGACAAATTCTTTGAGGATGAAGCAGAGGCGAAAATTACGCTGAATGAACAGAACGGACAGATCACCTGTGAGCTGACCGTCCGTGCCGGAAGCATGATCTACCGCGCAGAGCAGAGCGCCGTTGATAAGAACGATGCACTGGATACTGCGATTGATAAAATCATCCGTAAGATCCGCCGCAACAAGACCAAGCTCGGCAAGCGCATCAAGGCAAGCGCCCTGACGCCGGACTCCTTTACCGATACCGTCGAGGATCAGACCGAATACAATCTGATCCGCAAGAAGTCCTTCCGTCTCCAGCCGATGACCACTGAGGAGGCAATCCTCCAGATGAACATGCTCGGTCACTCCTTCTTCGTGTTCCAGAACGGCGACAACGGTACCATCAATATCGTGTACCGCCGTGTGGACGGTGACTATGCACTGCTGGAGCCTTCGACGGACTGACATCCGTTTATACAATTCAGTGATACAGGCAGCGGGCAGTCCTCCGGGGCTGTCCGCTGCTTATTTTTTATGCAAATTTGTTAAAAACCCATTGACAATTCAGATTGTTTCTGTTATACTGAAATTATCCGGATCCAACAATCAGATACCGCGGATCTCCCTATGCGTCTGCCGGTATCGGCGCTGCCGATCGAATCGGAGGTGATAACATGTCAAAAGCCGGCATCCGCCTGAAAAAATGGCTTGGATTAGAGAAACAGAGCCGGTATGTCAAGAACTATTTTTATGCCGCGAATATGCGCGCAAGCATCTACATGTCTGCGATCGTCATTATTCTGGAGCTATGGATGATTGCCCGCATGACCAAAACGGTCATCGTTGAGCATTTGCAGTCGAAGTTCTGGCATATCGTTGACAGTTACTATTCCAATTATTTCATCCTGCTTGCGTCCGGCATGCTGATGCTTGCGCTTGCACTGCGCTTCTCAAGGCAAGCCGTCGGCATCCGCTGGCTCGGTATTCCGGTCATGATTTTCTCTGTACCGGTCTGTGTCTTCGAGGTGTGGCAGATCAGTCAGTACCGTCCGGACGAAAGAGATCCGCATGCGCTGGTAAATTATATCATTCTGCTCTGCGCCGGTCTGCTCCTGGTCTTCTTCTCGGCGCTGCTGCTCCGCGGACGAAAGGACCGACGGTGGGAAAGTCTGTCCGTTCTGTACCTCTTTTCCTTTGTCTGCATCAATTTCGGCATCATTCTCTCTGCACATGCCTATGAACGCGGCGAGCAGATTCTCACCTTCCTGACGATGGAGCTGTTTGTGATCTGCCTGCTGATCTGGAGACCGCTGACCGGCTTTCTCGTGCTGACCGGAAGCTACCTGATCTTCTTTGAACGGATCGACATGCTGCCCGCCTTCAACACCGGCACCGTCGGCATCACCGAAAGCACACAGATCAACGGCTTCACCATGTGGCTCTCGACGCTGCTGCTCTGCATCGCGAACTACCGGCAGACGCTCTCGCAGGCGCTGAAGGACGAGCATCTCGAAAAGATGAACCGTCATCTCAGAGAGATCTCCGTCAAGGATGACCTGACCGGCATCCACAATATGCTCTATTTCCGTTCGGAAGCAGAGCGGCTGCTGGGCTATGTCACGACCGACATCGAAAATGTCGTCTATCTGTTCATGGATATCGAGAATTTCAAATCCTACAACGAAAAATACGGATTCCATGCCGGCAATGCGCTGCTGATCCAGATTGCACATACCATCGAAAAGACCTTCAAAGGCTCTCTGGTCTCGCGCTTTTCCGATGACCATTTTGTCATTCTGACAAGCAGAGAGTCCTGCATGGAGCGTGTCGCGCAGATCTCCGAGGAGATCAAAAAGAAGCAGCGCGAGGTGCATCTGGAGCTGAAATGCGGCGCCTATCAGCCCGGCGGCGATGAACGCGACCCAAGCCTTGCCTGCGACCGCGCCCGCTTCGCCTGCAACAGCATCAAAAAGCACTACGACCGGTCGTTCCGGTTCTATGACAAGTCGCTGGAGGATCGGTTCCAGCTCAAGCAGTATATCGTCAACAACATCGACAATGCCATTGCAAACGGCTGCATCGAGGTCTTCTATCAGCCGGTCGTTTCGACAAAGAGCGGTCAGATCTGCGGACTGGAAGCACTCGCTCGCTGGCGGGATCCGACCTACGGTCTTCTGCCGCCGGGTGCATTCATTGAGATTCTGGAAGAATACCGCCAGATCTACAAGCTCGACCGCTGCATCATTGAGCAGGTCTGCCGCGATTACCGCAAAGCCGCCGAGCAGAACATGCCCTTCGCGCCGGTCTCCCTGAACTTCTCGCGGCTGGATTTCGAGCTGTGCGATATCGTCGGATTTCTGGCGGAGGTCGTGCAGAAATACGATGTCCCGAAGAATTATATTGAGGTGGAGATCACGGAAAGTGCGCTGACCGACCAGCAGGACTTCCTGCCCGATGCAATCCGCACACTCCGCAAGAACGGCTACAATGTCTGGCTGGACGATTTCGGCAGCGGCTATTCCTCGCTGAATGTCCTGAAGGACTATCAGTTCGATGTTCTGAAGATCGACATGAAATTCCTGTCCGGATTTGAAACCAATCAGAAGACCATGCCGATTATCAAGAATATCATCGACCTGACGCAGCAGCTCCGTATGATTTCCCTGACGGAAGGCGTCGAGACACAGGAGCAGTTTGCATTCCTGCGCTCGATCGGCTGTGACCGCGCACAGGGATACCTGTTCGGCAAGCCTGCCCCGCTCTCCGTCCTGCGTGAGCGCATCCGCTGCGGTGAAATCTCAGTCTCCAAGGAATTCCTGAATGCGTAATGCATTTTCGTCAGCAAACACCCTCCCACAGAAAAACCGGAACAGACCGCTGCGTCTGTTCCGGTTTTTGTTGTGTAATGAGGCTTCAGACTGCGGCTCACTTGCCGGACAGTGCCTGAAGGAGACTGATGACGTCCATAATTGTCAGCATGCCGTCTTTGTCCATATCTGCCGCATTGAGCTGCTCCGCAGAGAACTGTCTGCCTTCCAGATCATCCTCGCTGATGTAGCGCAGCAGCAGGATCGCATCCTGAATAGATACCTCACCGTCGCCGTTGAAGTCGCCCCAGTCGAGCGGATTCTTTTCCGCGTCTGTTGTCGCGGTCGGCTCTGTTGCAGAGGTCGTTGTCTCTGTAGCGGTTGTGGATGTGGTTGTTGTCGTTGTCGTTGTCGTGGTGGTCGTCGAAGTTGTTGTCGTTGTCGATGTCGTAGTGGTCGTCGAGGTTGTTGTCGTTGTCGATGTCGTGGTGGTCGTCGAAGTTGTTGTCGTTGTCGATGTCGTAGTAGTCGTCGAAGTCGTTGTCGTTGTCGATGTCGTAGTGGTCGTCGAGGTTGTTGTCGTTGTGGATGTGGTCTCGGTTTCAGTGGTTGTTGTGGTGGTTTCCGTCGTGGTAGTAGTTGTTTCGGTTGTAGTCGTTGTGGTTTCAGTCGTCGTGTCAGTGGTTTCCGTTGTGGTCTCGGTTGTCTCCGAAGGATCAAACGGAATGAACTCGCGCTCATACTTGTTCGCGTAGCTCTCTGCGGTGCTGTCGCTCCAGCCGTGGATTGCCGCATCCGCATACACTGTATCCGCACTGTCGCCGATCACGCAGGCTTCCTGATAGATCAGAAGATCTGTCAGCTGCTCGCAGTTTTTGAAAGCGCCTTTTCCGATCGAAGCAATCTGCTGCTTCGCGGCAAATTCCGTCAGACCCTTGCAGTTGAGGAATGCATACTGACCGATCGCAGTGACTGATGCAGGCAGCTGAATGTCCGTGAGCATGGTCATACCGTTGAAGGCATAATCCGGAACACAGGTACCGCCGCTGATGATGATCTTTTTGATTGCATAATTTTCAAGAGACGAGGTGTAGTCACACTCGACACGCGGACTGTAATTGTAATAGTAATCGTAGAAC
>CAMNAY010000019.1 GCA_946531975.1 uncultured Ruminococcus sp.
CGTGCTGCTGCTGGGGCCTCCCGGTACCGGTAAAACGCTGCTGGCAAGAGCGGTTGCAGGCGAAGCAGGCGTGCCGTTCTTCCCGATCTCCGGTTCGGACTTCGTTGAAATGTTCGTCGGTGTCGGTGCAAGCCGTGTCAGAGACCTGTTCGATCAGGCAAAGAAGCATGCGCCTTCGATCGTGTTCATCGACGAGATCGACGCGGTCGGACGTCACAGAGGCTCCGGCCTCGGCGGCGGTCACGATGAACGTGAGCAGACGCTGAACCAGCTTCTCGTTGAGATGGACGGCTTTACCGATAAGGAAAGCGTCATTGTCATCGCTGCGACCAACCGCCGCGATATTCTCGATCCGGCACTGCTGCGTCCGGGACGCTTTGACCGTCAGATCACAGTCAACTATCCGGATGTCAAGGGCAGAGAGGAAATCCTCAAGGTCCACAAGGGCAAGAAGCCGATCGGTCCCGACGTCGATTTCCATGAGATTGCGAAGGATACACAGGGCTTCACCGGTGCGGATCTCGAAAACCTGCTGAATGAAGCTGCAATTCTCGCAGCGCGCGCAAACCGCAAGGCAATTATCAGCGAGGACATCGAGGAAGCAACCATGAAGGTTCTTGCCGGTCCGGAAAAGAAATCACATCTTCCTACTGCGCATGATAAGCGCATTACCGCGTTCCACGAGGCAGGTCATGCAGTTGCTGCATATCATCTGCCGACGCAGGACCGTGTACAGCAGGTCAGCGTCATTCCGCGCGGCATGGCTGCCGGTATGACATGGACGCGTCCCAATACCGAGGACAGCCACATGAGCAAGACCAAGCTGCTGGAAACAATCGTCATGATGATGGGCGGCAGAGCCGGTGAGGCAGTCGCACTGGATGACATCTGCACGGGCGCTTCCAATGACATCGAGCGTGCGACCAAGCTGGCAAAGAACATGGTCATGCGCTGGGGTCTCTCCGACGAGCTGGGACCGGTCGCATACGGCTCTGAGAACGATGAGGTCTTCATCGGCAGAGATTACGGTCATGTCCGCGATTACTCCGAGGAGGTCGCTGCACGGATCGACGCAGAGGTGCGCCGCATCGTCGAGGAGGGCTATGAGAAGGCACTCTCGATTCTGCGCGAGCACAGCGATGAGCATACCCGACTGGCTGAATTCCTGCTGGAATATGAGCGCGTCAATGAAGACGAGTTCCTCAAGATCATGAAGGGTGAGCTGACAGTCGAGAGCAGACGTGCGCAGGAGGCTGCCAAAAAGCCCCTGACACAGAGCAACCCGCTGATCGACATTCCGCTGGATGACGACAGCAATGCACCGGAATCAGAGGATGCACAGACATTTTCTGACGGCGGCGAAGAATAAGTCATAAATAAGAAGCCTTCCGCGAAATACGGAAGGCTTCTGCTTTTTTATGATCCTGTGCCGCTGTATTTCATCGCGCCGTACATCCAGATCTTATAGCTGACATAGAAAAATGCGATCCCGATGAGCGGCGAGAGCCATGAGAGCATCGGAACAGCGTCCGGACGCAGCACCACGAGACTCGGATAATACGCGATGAAGGCAATGGGCATCACGAAGGTGAAGATGAACCGGAAAACCGGTGTGAAAATCGTGATCGGATACTTGGCATAATCGCGGAAGCGGTATGCGAGATCCAGTACATAAAAGGAGTTCTGAATCCAGAAGCAGGACGCTGCTGCCGCATTTTGCAGCGCGATCATAATGAGCGACGCTGTCAGCAGGAACACGATCATTTTCAGCAGCATCAGCGGCGTGAAAGCAAGCCCGATCTTCACCCATGCAAAGATCAGCGTGCCGATGCCGAACGCAAGCTGCCCCAGCCCCTTGATGTCGAATACCTCGGACTGATAGTAGAAGAACAGGTTGATCGGGCGGAAGCAGTACTTGATGAAATCACCGGAGTATACATACTGCCGAAGGCTCCAGTTGTTGTCAAAGAGACACTGCACCGGCGTGAGCGAAATCAGCGAGAAGCCGTACAGGAACAGCATTTCATAATAGCTCCAGCCGTTGATCGACGGAAAATTCCGGAACAGGATCCAGAAGCTGACAAAGCCCGAAATATTGGTGAAGATCATGCCGATTGTTGAGATGATGAAATCCGCGCGGTAACTCATTTTGCTTTTGAGATCCTGCGCGAGAATTTTGCAGTAGATGCGAAGATAAAAACCGAATCCTTTTCGTTTCATTGTTTCAGCCTCCGTTCACGGTGATCTGGCGGAGCGATGCCTTCCAGAACAGCTTGCTCAGAATCATCATACCGATGCACCACATCGCCTGCGTGCCGAGTGTGACCAGCATCTTCTCCGGCTGCGGGTTTGCGTTGAGCAGAATGGAGAGCGGTGCGTGATAGATTGACTGAAACGGCAGCCAGTGCAGCACGGTTTTCATCGTCTCCGGGAAGAATGCCAGCGGGATTGTCGCGCCGGAGAGCAGCAGGACGATGACCTGCTTCATGATATTGATGCCCCAGATTGACTCGGTGTACAGGCAGATCGTGCCGACGATAAAGTCGATGCTGTAATTGATTGACACCGCAAAGACGACGGAAATCACAAAATACAGCAGGTTGATGCCGAGAGGAATCGCGCCGTGCGTGACGGCTGCGACTGCGATGAAGGTCGGAAGAAAGGTCAGGAAGAACTGTGTTACGAAGGAGCCGGAGTAGGACCAGAACAGGTATTTCCGGTATTCCATGGGCTTGAGCAGATCCAGCACGATTTTGCCCGACTGGATATTCCGCCCGATCTCCCAGACTGTGTACATCTCCATAAAATTGAACAGCGCCGTTGCCAGCACCAGATAGATCAGTGTATCTGTAAAGGTCATGCCGTTGACGATGTCTGTGCCTGCGGAAGCGTAGATTGCCTTCCACAGAAAGTATACGACGATCAGATACAGCAGATTTCCGATGACCATGACGACGAACGAAAGCCGGAACTGCAGCGCTTCGATAATGCCTGCGCGGGTGAGCGTGAGGTACTTCTTCAGCTTCATTGCACGCCCTCCTCGTAGATTTTCTTGATGACCTCCTCGGATGAGATCTCCTCAAGCTGCATGTCGCGGATCTTGTATTTCTTTTGCAGACATCCCAGAACGTCCATGACACTGGCTTTCTCCTCATCCACCAGCACCGAGATCCACTCGTCATCGGCGGAGACGGAATTGTCGGGCAGCTCCTTCTGAATGTTCTCAGCTTCCTGCTTCAGATCACCGTCCACGCGGATCTTCAGTGTCCGGTAAGAGCCGAAAAAGCGCTTCAGATGCGCAATATCATTGTCATAGAGCATTTTCCCCTTGTCAATGATGACAATGCGCTGACACAGCGCGTCCACATCGCCCATGTCATGCGTAGTGAGGATGACGGTCGTTTTCTTTTCTTTGTTGAGCGCATGGATGAGCGTCCGGATTTTTGCTTTCATGGAGACATCCAGACCGATCGTCGGCTCGTCCAGAAAGACGATCTTCGGATTGTGCAGGAACGCCGCGAGAATATCACTGAGTGTGCGCTGTCCGAGCGACATCTGCCGGACGGGTTTGTGCAGCAGCGGCTCGATATCCACGAGCGACTGATAGAGCTTCAGCATCTCCTCATAGTCCGCGTCAGGGATCTGATAGATGTCCTTCAGCAGCCGGAAGGATTCGATCAGCGGGAGCGCCCACCAGAGCTGCGAACGCTGTCCGAAGACAACTCCGATTTCCTGCGCGTTCCGGGTGCGGTTTTTATACGGGACATTTCCGCCGACGAGAATCTCGCCGGAGGTCGGCTCCAGCACGCCCGTCATCATTTTGATGGTCGTGGATTTGCCTGCGCCGTTCGGACCCAGATAGCCGACGATCTCTCCCTGCGCAATCTGCATGGAGATATTGTCTACGGCGCGGACGATCTTGTAATTGCGCGAGAACAGATCCTTCAGGCTGCCCTTCAGACCCTCCCGCCGTTTGAGCACTTTGAATTCCTTTGTGACATTTTTGATTTCAATGATTGCTGACATATGTGACCTCATTTCAGGGTTCTGATGGTTGTATATTCCGATGTTTGAATCAAACCGGCTTTTTCCGCGAGCTTTCGGGAGCCGGTATTGCCCGCATCGCATGCCCAGACCGGACGCTTCCGCTGCCGGATGCAGTCGCGGATCATCTGCTCTGCGGCGAGCAAGCCAAGCCCGCGGTGCTGGTACGCAGGAACCGTCTCGATTCCGATGTCAGTCTCCTCCGCGCTGACTGCCGCAGAAAAAGCCCACGATACGGGCTCGCCTGCACAGGTTATGCAGAATCCTCTGCCGCTGCGCAGGAATTCCTCCGGTGACTGCCATGAAAACTGCGGTGTGATGCGTCCCTGCAAAGCGCTGAGCAGTTCGCGGCTGAGTTCGCAGAGCTGACAGCCTTCCGGCAGGGGACGCGGCTGCGGGATCCGGCTTTCCGGATAGGTAAATCCGTACCTTGTCCCGAAGGCAAGCCCCTGTTTTGCCCGAAAGAACTGCTCGGTATGCGGGTCGGCTGTGAACAGGATAAACCTGCGCGTCAGGGTGCAGTCGGGGCTGAGAAACTGCCGGAAGACCTGTTCGAGAAAGCGGTCTTCGCAGGCGCCGTACAGATAGGCAAAGCCGCAGTGATGCCAGATCAGAACCGACTGTCCTTCTGTGAAGATTTCGCCGGACTGAATCTGCTCCGCGACGGAATACGGATAGACGGTTCCGCAGGGCGAGGGGATGATGCGGGGGATAATACCTGAATAGGAAGATTGTTCTGTTCGTTTCATGAGAGATTCCTCCGGAGGGATGCGTCAGTCTTTTTTCAGCCCGTTTTCAAAGAGATTGACCTCTGCATTGGAGATGTGCTGCGCGGTGAGCTGTTCTGCGAGCGCACCGTTCCGCGCACGGATCGCATCGAGAATTGCGCGGTGCTCGGCAACAGTCTTGACCGCACGCCCCTCCGTCTGCACGGAAATATCGCGGGCTTTTTTGATGTAGTTGTGGAAATTGGAAAGCGTGAACCGCAGCGGGCGGCTCCGCGATGCATCATAGATAATCTTGTGGAAATCGCCGTCGAGCTTCCAGATCTGCTCGGTGTCATTCTTCAGCAGATAGAACTCCTGCAAATCGACAATCTGTTCCAGCGCACGGAGTTCATCTTCGGTGATGTTTTCGGCGCAGAGACGCGACGCCAGTCCCTCGATCCGGATGCGGATCTCGTAGATATCGTGGATATCCTGCTCCGTGACGCCGATGACAACAGCGCCCTTGTTCGGGACATTGCGCACCAGTCCTTCCAGCTCAAGCTGCATGAGCGCCTCCCGAACGGGTGTCCGGCTGACACCGAGTTCTTTGGAGAGCCGCAGCTCATTCAGGCTGTCGCCGTCCTTGTATTCGCCGTCGAGAATGGCGTTTTCAATCGCATTGAAGACCCGTATCCGCAGTGAGCGGTCATCTGTTTCCAGCAGCATTTCAATTCCCCCTGACAAGATCCGGCAGACAGGCTTCGGCAAGCGCCTTCAGTTCTCCGTCACTGATGACCGTGACACGTCCGCCTTCGTATTCCCTGTCCACCCATTCCTTGATCCGGCGCACGGCGGGATCGCGCTTATCTACGCGGCGGCTCTCCGGCAGCCGGTAGTAATTGTTGATCCAGCAGGCGATGCCCGCAAGACCGGACGATGCGCTGACCGAGACCAGCGGCGGTTTATTCAGCAGCTTTGCCGTGTCGAAGATGTTGTAGATCTCCTCATCCTTCATCAGCCCGTCTGCGTGGATGCCGGCGCGGGTGACATTGAAGCTTTTGCCGACAAAGGGAGTCATGGGCGGCAGGTCATAGTGCGTTTCGTTGACGATGTAGTCCGCAATCTCCGTAATGACCGTCGTGTCCATTCCGTTCAGGGTGCCTTTGAGCGATGCATATTCAAATACCATCGCTTCCGTCGGGACATTTCCGGTGCGCTCTCCGATGCCGAGCAGCGAGCAGTTCACAGCACCTGCGCCGTAGAGCCATGCGGTTGCGGCGTTGGTCACGCCCTTATAGAAATCGTTATGCCCGTGCCATTCAAGCAGATCGCTTGTAAAGCCGGCATAATGCTGCAAGCCGTAGATAATGCCGGAGACGCTGCGCGGGAGTGCCGCGCCGGGGTAGGGGATGCCGTAGCCCATCGTATCACAGGCACGGATCTTGACCGGCACACCGCTCTCCTCCGCGAGCTTCCGCAGCTCGATCGCAAAGGGCACCACAAAGCCGTAGAAATCTGCGCGGGTGATGTCCTCGAAGTGGCAGCGGGGGCGCAGACCGGCAGCGATGCATTCCTTGACGATGCCGAGATATTTGTCGAGTGCCTGCCGCCGGTTCAGTCCCATTTTATTGAAGATATGGTGATCAGAGCAGGAGACGAGAATGCCGGTTTCCCTGACGCCGATATTCCGCACCAGCTCAAAGTCCTGCTTGTTTGCACGGATCCATGTGGTGATCTCCGGGAACTGATAGCCGAGTGCCATGCACTGTTCAAGCGCTTTCCGGTCGCTTTCGGAATAGACAAAGAACTCTGTCTGCCGGATGATGCCGTTTTCGCCGCCGAGCCGGTGCAGCATCTTGTAGAGTGCAACGATCTGTTCAGCGGTATAGGGTGCGCGGGACTGCTGCCCGTCGCGGAAGGTGGTATCGGTGATATAGATGTTTTCCGGCATATTCATCGGCACATGGCGGTAGTTGTAGGCGACCTTCGGCACCTCCGAATACGGGAACATCTCGCGGAACAGCTCCGGACGGTCTGTGTCCTGCAATTCGTACTCATATGTATCGAAGTCCAGCAGGTTTGTCCGTTTGCTCAGGTTGATATTGGGCATGTTGTGATTCACAGCGGTTCCTCCTTGTGTGTATATTTGTATCATTGTGTGATTGTATACAATTATACACCGATGCGGCGAATCTGTCAAGATGACATCCTACACAAATCGGAGTGGGGGCGCATGCCGCATTTATGACGGAGTACATGAAAAAAGCAGGCAGATCCCTCTTCCCGAAGGATCTGCCTGCCGGAACTGCTGCTTGGGTTTGGATTATTTGACGAGCGTCCGCTTCATCTGTGTCAGGTCGGCAGCATTGAGTCTGCCGTTCTTGTCGAGGTCATATCGGGACGCTTCTGCGGAGGTCAGTGTACCCGCAGTGACGAGATAATCGCGCAGCTTCTTCACATCCGAAGCAGTGAATTCCGAAGACGGAGTTCCGCTTGCCGTAAAGATCGGCTTGATCGTGACCTGATTGCCGGTCGGTGCTGCGGTCGCGTGTGCAGAGGACATGGAGCTGCCGTCCGCGCCGGTGATCTCCCAGCCTGCAAAGCTGTATCCTTCAGCCGGTTCTGCGTCCAGCGTGAGGAGGCAGTCGGTCGGGTAGGTACCGCTCCATGTGCCGTTTTCAAAGGTCAGTGCGATGGAATTGAGCTTCACAGTGCCATAGCTGCCCGGATCGGACATTGTGACGGTGCAGGTCTGATTGCTGACCTTGCCGCTGAGGTAGTTCAGCAGGATCTGCTTTGCGTTTGTATCGCGGTTCTGCCAGAAGGAACGGATTGTCTCAAGCTCTTTGCGCACGGACTGCGTGTAATCCTTCTGCTGACCCTGTCCCGGGCCCTGTCCCGGACCGCCGGGAATGACCCAGCCGCCGCCCCAGGAAGGCGTACCGGAATTGAAGCGTTTTTCGGTCTCGGCATCGGCATCCAGATAGAGCGATCCGTATGCACTGACAGCGGCGGTCATTTTGTCCGCCTTGTAGTTCTCATTGCAGAGACTGAAATAGGTCGGGACGAAGACCTGACGGAATTCCTCAGAGTGATCGAGCAGACCGAAGAACAGCTTTGAGATCCAGCAGTTCTTCTGCTTGAGGCTCTGCATGATGCTGGAGTTGGAGTTGCTCTGACCGTAGAGTCCCTGACCGTATTCGGTATCGAACAGGATGAAGCGCCATTTTCCGTCGGCAAACTTCTTGGAACTGTCAACGGTCTCGGTTTTCCAGAGACAGTAGTTGTTGTCGCCGAAGTCGGAGTTGCCCAGAATCAGCTCTGTTGCCATATACTGCGCAAAGCTGTTGACATCGACCATCTGACAGAACTGCTCATAGACAGCCTTGTCGCTGAAATTGGAGGACTGTGCAAAGGACTTGAGCGATTCGTAATCTGCGAGACCCTTGTCGGTGCCGTCTTCCTGCTCGTCCGTCTTGATGACGCAGACATCGTCTTCTTTGACCTTATAGTGATCGGCGACATACTCTTTGCCGATCTTCTCGATGATATTATAGGCGCCCCAGAACTCACCGTCGAGGAAGACGATGCATTCTGTCTGTGCCTGAATGCCGAAGTCACAGCCGGCGACTGCTTCCTGATTGATGCGGTCGCGGATTTTTGTTGTGCTGTCGTTGCCGCCGTTGCGGAGCGAGAGCTTGTCGAAGGTGTCGATCACCTTGCCCTTTTCGTTGAGCAGCTTGCCGTCGAAGAAGTCATAGCGGATCTTGGTGTCGCCGTAATCGGCGCGGGCATAGAGATTGAAGCTCTTTTGTGCGGCAGAGCGCGTCGCACCGCCGTGCATCCGGATGCCGACCGCTTCGGAGTAGGTCGCCTGACCGTTCTCAAAGACCGTGATATGTGCCGGACGTTCCCACTCTCTGCCGCTCTGGGTATAGTTCGCGGGAATCTCCCATTCACGCGCCATCATGCTGTATTCGGGACTGTTGCGCCAGTCCTCATAGGTCTTGCCGCGGACATAGATGCCCTTTTCCGGATCAAAGAGATTGTCCGGATCGGTGACCAGTGAAATGACGCGCATATTCTTTGCGAGGTCATTGTCAGTGTAGCCGATGAAATAGGTGTTCGTTGCGATATCGCTGACATTGCCCTGTGCATCGACAGCGATCGCACGCACGATCATCGCCTTATCGACCGGATCGGCAGGAGCGCCGTAGTTTGAGGCGATATCCGTTTCTGCCGCATAGACATTCGGTTCATCCGATTTATCGTAGACATTGATCGGACCGGAATACCGTGCGGAAGCGGTCGTCGGGTCGCTGCCGTCGGTGGTGTAGTAGATTGTACTGCCCTGACCCGCAGAAAGCGTCAGGTCAAAGCTGTTTGCATAGAAGCCGCTGCCCTGCGAGAAGGCGGGCTTTTCGACCGACACCTTGACCAGTGCATCGGTCGGGTTTGCGGCACCGGGTGTCAGCCGGCTGAGGACCGCAAACTTGTCGCTGCCGTCGGGCATTCTGCCGTAGGCGGTATCATCCGCAAGACCGGGAACCTCAAGCTGATTTTCGACAGCGCCGCCCGGAGCGGTCAGTGTGATTGTTTCGCCGTTCTTGGAAAGACCGAAGGAGGCGCCGGCAGTCGTGTCCTTGACGCCGCACCAGACATAATAATAGCTGTTTGCGCCGATCGTGACATTTGAGCCGAAGGTGAATGCAAACGGCTGCGCTGCATCATCTGTCAGACCGTAGCCGGCGAGGGAAACGGGCGAGCTGCCGGTATTGTAAAGCTCGACATAGTCATAGAACTGACCGTCAGATGCAGCAAGCGTCGTGTTTTTGGTGCAGACCTCGTTGATGACAACGGTACCTGCTGCGGAAACAGACATGGGCGGGAGCGCAGTCAGGGAGACTGCGGGGAGCAGGGCGGAAAGCCCCGCAGCGGCACAGCGCCGCAAATGTTTGGTTTTCATGATATGGACAGCCCCTCTCATAAAATGGTTCAGATGCAGCGTTTTTGTTTTTATGTGCATCTGCCCCCCATTTTATCCCATGTTTTCAGTATAGCATATTTTTTTCTGACTGTCAAGTTAATAAAACGTATATAACCTATACAAAATAACTTATAATGCAGCACCGGAACAAAACCGCAGAAAAAAGGAGACAGACGTTCGGAAGCTTTGTCTGTCTCCGTTGATTTTTATGCTGTTTCCGGTTCTTCGGATTCCTCCTGCGGAAGCCTGAAGAACCGGATTTCAAATTCTGCGCCGCTGGGGACTGCATTGCGCGCCTGAAGGCTGCCGCCCTGATCGGAGATCACGCGCTTGGCAAAGGCAAGCCCGATGCCGTAGCCGGATTTGGAGAATTCCGAGCCGCGGTAGAAGCGTTCAAAGAGATGCGGCAGGCTTTCCTGTGAGATGCCCGTGCCGGTGTCGGTGACGGTGACGGAGGCATAGAGTGCGGTCTGCTCCGAGCAGATGCGGATGGAACCGCCCTGCGGGGTATGCTCCATGCAGTTCTTCAGCAGATTGCCGAGTGCTTCGGTGCAGTACAGGCGGTCCCCGATCATCTGCGGGTCGCCCGTGATCTGCACCTGAACGCTGATGTTCTTCAGCTCCAGCGCAATGGAGATCGGTTCCAGTGCATCTGCAATCAGCGTCCGGCAGGAGATCAGCTCCTCACGAAACCGGACAGCGCCGGCTTCGACCCTGGAAAGCGTGAGCAGGGTTTCGATCAGCCATTGCATGCGGGTCAGCAGGGCGGTCAGCTCGCGGAGATTTTCCGTATACTGCGGCGAATCGGGCGGCTGCTTGCGCATCATGCCGAGAATGAGCATCATCGAGGTCAGCGGGGTACGGAGCTGATGCGAGATATCCTCCAGCGATTCCTTGAGATAGTTTTTCTCATTTTGCAGGCGGGTGTTCTGCTCGCGCAGCATGACAGTCAGCTTCCGGATCTCCGTACAGAGAATGCTCAGTTCGCCCTCGTCGTAATCGGAAAAGGTGATCTGATCCGCACCGTGCAGCACCTGCCCGATCTCGTCGCTGAGTCTGACGAGTGTCCGGCTGTTTCTGCGGCGGAATACAGCGCCGGTCAGAAGCAGTGCAGCAGCCGTCAGCAGCAGGACTGCCGATGCTCTCCAGCCTGCAAGCCACCATGCAGTGCAGCAGCCAAGCACAGTGAGGAGGATCTGAAGCCACAATTCACAGGCAGCGCTTCGGCTCATGCATCCACCGCCTTATAGCCCATGCCGCGCACGGTCTTGAGCAGAACCGGATTCTGCGGGTCGTCCTCGATTTTCTCGCGCAGCCGCTTGATATAGACATTCAGTGTGTTGTCCGAGACGAATTCACTCGACACCGACCACAGCTCGTCGATGAGCTTATCGCGGGAGAGCAGCTGATTTTTGTTCGTGAGAAAGACCAGCAGCAGCCGGTATTCCAGCGCAGAGAGGAACAGCTCATTTCCGCCCTTTGTGACGGTGCCCTTTGCCGGATCTATGCAGATATCCTGGCATACCAGCTCCGGCGAGGAGCGCTGATGCTTCCGCATGGCATTTTTCATGCGGGCAATCAGCTCCCGCGGGCGGAACGGCTTTCCGATATAGTCATCCGCACCGAATTCAAAGCCCGCAACGGTGCAGGCTTCATCGGCAGAAGCGGTGAGAAAAATCACAGGAACGTCCGAAGCTGTCCGGATTGCGGCGCAGACTGCAAAGCCGTTGCCGTCTGTGAGGGAGACATCGAGCAGCACACAGTCAAAGCGCGCAGCGGAGAATGCCGCAAGCCCCTCCGTCTGACCGGATGCATGTGTGACCTGACATCCCTCGCCGGTGAGAAATTTGATCAGATTTCGGGCAAGCTGTTCATCGTCTTCAACGAGAAGAATTTTCGACATGCCGATCACCTCCGTAAGTTACAGAATCATACTGCTCTATTATATCATAAGAACCGGAAAAGTGCAATGGCATCAGGGGAAAAAGCGGACTTGACAATTCTGTATGGGATGTGGTATACTGCATTTGTAACCGGCACACAATGTCTGTGTGCGGTCAGGGGTAAGAAAATGGAGACAGAGGAGACAGTTATGGCAGAGTATTTGATCGCAGCGGCATCGACCGCCGACCTGCCGGACACCTATTATACTGAGCATCAGGTGCCGGTGATCCGTTATACCTATTCGATCGGAATGAAGGTATTTGAAGATGACTGCCGGGAGGAGTCCCGTCAGAGCGCATACCTCGATATGCGGCGCGGAACCGTGTATTCGACGTCTATGATCAATGAGGCGGCCTATGCGGATTTCTTCCGCGGGCTGCTGCAAACGGGCAAAAATGTTCTGTTTCTGGATATGTCGCGGGAGATGTCCAGCTCTTATCAGGCGTCACATAAAGCAGCAGAGCAGGTGCGGGCAGAGTTCCCGTCGCAGCGCCTTGTGCTGATGGACACCCGATGTGTTTCGGGCGGACTCGGTCTGCTCGTCACCGAGTGCGTGAAGCGCATGGAGCAGGGCTTGTCCTTTGAGGATGTCATCGCATGGGGCGAAGCGCATAAGCAGCGGATCATGCACCGCTTTACCGTCGATGACCTCAACTATCTGAAGCGCGGCGGCAGAGTCTCGAACGCTTCTGCGATGATCGGCTCGCTGCTTTCGATCAAGCCGGTGCTGTATGTGCCGGATGACGGCAAGCTGACGGTCGCGCAGAAGGTGCGCGGCAGAAAGGCTGCAATCCATGCGCTGTTCGAGGGCGTGAAGCGCGGTATGA
>CAMNAY010000020.1 GCA_946531975.1 uncultured Ruminococcus sp.
TCTGAGGAAAGAGGTTTTATTGTACCGGTGTACCAATCCGGAAACAATTACAACGGTCATGCTCCCATGATACCGCTCAGGCCTTGCCTGATGCTGCTATTATACCCCATGCCATGTAAAAAGACAATTCATAATTTGTAGATTTACAGCACAAAATGCAGCTTAATTTAGATTTGTTTCATATGCCGGAATTCAGATGATATTGTTGCGAAATATATGCGAATTGCTAAAAATTGAGGTTTTAATAGCAGTCAGTAGAATTTTGGAGCCGAATCGGACAAAAATATACAGGTGGTATTAGAAATAAGCTCGAATACTATATGTTTTTTCTTATGCGGTCTATTCACAAAATCCTATTTGCTTTTTGCACAAAAATATGCTATGATGAAAGCACAGGGAACAACGAACCGGCAAAACCCTGAGAGGAGTAAGTAATCGCTGAATTGAAGAGGGGGAAAAACAATGAAAGCGAGAAAGTTTGTTGCAGGCGTGATCGCCGCATCAATGACACTTTCAGCGCTGACTGTGATGCCGAACTTTCTGGCATCCGCTGAGACGCTGATTGATAACACCTTCGACCGCAACTACGACGGCTGGTATGCTACCAATCCGGCGCAGCAGCTCATCGCGGATGCTTCCGCAGCACACGACTCCGCACGCGGCATGATCGTCACTGACCGCCGCTCTCCGGAGGACGGCGCAGAGTCCGAAAAGGGCTACTACATCGAAGGCGGCATCAAATACGATTACAGCGTGTTCGTCAAGGCTGACACCGACGAGCATTTCAAGCTGAAGCTCACATGGCGCTACCCGGACAACACGACCGATTCCGCAGTGATCGCGGAGGTCTACGGCAAGGCGGGCGAGTGGAAGCAGCTCAGCACCAAATATAAGGCACCGGATGATACGGTTGACCTGAAGCTGACCCTGACGACCGATACCGACAACGACTTCTGCTTCGACGAGTTCAAGGTCGTCGGCAAAACCGCTTATCACAGTGAAGCCGAGATCAAGGCTTACGCTGCTGAAGTCGGTCTGAAGGATATGTACGCAAATCACTTCCGCGTCGGCACCTGTCTGCCGAACGGCTCGCTGAATAACAGCACGATTACCGGCATCATCCTGAGAGATTTTAATTCCGTGACCTGCGAGAACGAGCTGAAGCCGAGCGATACGCTCGTGCAGAACGGCTCTACCGATACGGACATCAAGGTTTCGCTGAACAATGCGTCCCGCATCATCGACTTCTGCATCCAGCACAACATCGCAATGCGCGGTCATACGTTCGTTTGGCACAGCCAGACACCGAGCTGGTTCTTCAAGCAGAACTTCTCCGGCAACTGGACTGACAAGGACACCATGAACAAGCGCATGGAGAGCTACATCAAGAATATGTTTGCTGCGATCGAGCGGCAGTATCCTGACCTGAACCTCTATGCTTACGACGTCTGCAATGAGTGCGTCGCGGACGGTCAGTCCGGCGGTCCCCGTCAGGCGGGCGACAACAACCAGCAGCAGGGCACTTCCGCATGGGTCTCCGTTTACGGCGACAACAGCTTCATTAAAAACGCATTCACCTATGCAAAGAAGTACCGCCCGGAAGGCTGCAAGCTGTTCTACAATGACTACAACGAATATGAGACTGCCAAGATGAACGGCATTCTCAGAATTCTGAGAGATCTGAAGTCCGCTGATCTGATCGACGGCATGGGCATGCAGTCTCACGTTACTCCGCAGTATACCAGCGTCAGCACATATGTCAATGCATTGAACACCTATGCTGATACCGTCGGCTGTGTTCACATCACTGAGCTGGATATCGCAAATGCACCGGCTGACTTCTACGGCGGCATCATGGAGGCTGCACTGCAGCGTCCGGAAGTCGAAGCGTTTGTCGTCTGGGGCACGACCGACAGCACGAGCTGGCGCAGCAACACCAATCCGCTTCTGTTCGACGGTCAGGGCAATAAGAAAGCTGCCTATAACCGTCTCGCGGGGATTCTGCCTGAGTCCGAGTGGGGCGACGGCGACAACCCCGTCGTCGGCGGCAAGGAAATCAAGCCGATTGAGCCGGACGCAGACGGTTGCTACTTCCACGCAACATTTGAATCCGGCACCGATGGCTGGAGCAACAGAGGTTCTTCCAAGGTCGATCAGACCAGCGGCGGCTATGAGAGCAGCGGCGCTCTGGCAGTCACCGGCAGAACCGATACATGGAACGGTGCATCTACTTCGCTCCGTACCACCGTGTTCAAGCCCGGCGAGACTTACAGCTTCGGCGCAATGGTCAAGTACACCACCGGTGAGGCAACTGAAGGCATCAAGATGACGCTTCAGTACACCGATGCTGAAGGCACAGAAAAATATTCTGAGGTCGCAACCGTCACCGCCAAAAAGGGTGAATGGACTCTGATCCAGAATACCGAGTACCAGATTCCTGCGGGCGCTTCCGGTCTCCTGCTTTACATTGAGACACCGGATGAGGGCGGCAGCCTGATCGACTTCACGGTTGATGAGGCATACGGCGGTCTGAAAGACGCAAATCCGCTCAAGGGCGCAATGAAGGAAACCACTACAACGACTACAACTACAACTACGACTACCACCACGACGACTTCGACCTCCTATGAGAATCCGAAGCCGACGATGCTCGGCGACGTGGACTGCAACAATTCTCTGAATGTTCTGGATGCAGTTCTGCTCGCACGCGTGGTCGCGGATACCAGCGATGCACCGGAAATCTCCGCTACTGCAAAGCTGAATGCGGACGTCAACAAGGACGGAACGGTCACAAAGGATGACCTGACCAGACTCCTTCAGTACCTCTCGCACGCGATCAAGAGCTTATAATTGTTCCCCCTAAGTGGTGTGTCGGGCTGGTGATTCACCCTCCCGACCCGGCACCCACTCTTCTTTTTTCGATCCGCTGCATGCGGAAACAATGAGTTCAAATCAAAATCGCGGATCAGAATCCGCAGCAAAAAAGCAGAAAAACTGCAAGAGAAACAAACATAACATAGGGCGATTTTAGACAAATACAAAAAAGCAAATCAAGAATTCACAGAGAAAAGGGGTTGGCGTATGGTCAACAAGAAACGTACCATTGCCCGCGGCCTTTGTGCTTCAGTCATTGCGCTGATCTGCACGGCTGCGACGATCTCCGCCAGCGCCGGGCAGAAGCTGCTGAATGCAGGCTTTGAATCCGGACTGGACGGCTTTGCTGCCCGCGCAAACGAAACGGTTTCAAGATCCAGTGCAAAAGCATATGAAGGATCATACAGCCTGATGGTCTCGGACCGCAGCGCTGCATGGAACGGTGCCGCGGTTCTGCTGGATAACAGCTGGAAATCGGGCGAAACCTATGCGTTTTCGTGCGCAGTCTATCAGGCATCCGGCGCGGATGTCAACATGAAGCTGTCGCTTCAGTACAGCGACGGTACGGATACCCAATACGTGCAGATATCGGCAGGTGTTGTGCCGAGTGATACGTGGACGGTTCTCTCGAATCCGACCTACGAGATCCCGGCAGGCGCTTCCAGCCGTTATCTATATATTGAGACAGAAGAAAGCCTCTGTGATTTCTACGTAGACGCAGTAACATGTGAGATTCCAACTCAGTACAGAAAGGGCGACGTCAACCATGATGAGGCGATCGACAGTCAAGATTTGCGGGCAATGCTTGCATTCCTGCAAGGACAAGATGCGGTGGTTAACCTCGACACAGCTGACATGAACAGCGACGGCAGAATTAACGCGATTGATCTGACGATTCTTCGCAGACATCTGATCTACCCTCAGCGTTACACTACAACCACAACAACAACTACTACGACCACCACGGCAACAACCGCCAAACCGGAGCTGAAGCCCGGTCAGTGGTACAATACAGCCGATGTTTCATGGATTCAGGGACGCAAGACCGTTGCGCTCAGCTTCGATGACGGTCCGGTCAACAATGACAACGCGAACCGAATTCATGCGGCACTGACGAAGGAAGGCTTCCACGCAACCTTCTTCTACATCGGCAAGCAGATCAACGGCGGCAACCAGAGCGAGATCCAGAAGGCAGAGTCCCTCGGATTTGAAGTCGCAAACCATACCTGGAACCACGACGATCTGAAGGGCGCAAGCCAGTACAAGATTCAGTCCGAGTACAATCAGTGCAAGGATAAGCTGAACAGCGTCCTGGGCGTCAACCGTGACTATCTGGTACGTCTTCCGTTCCTCGGATACGACAACAACGTCAAGCAGTTCATGCCTGCTCCGTGCCCGAACTGCGGCATCGACTCGAAGGACTGGGCACGTGCATCTACATCTGATATCGTGAAGACGATTCAGGATGCTGCAAGAGGCGGCTACCTGAACGGTCAGGTCGTGCTGATGCATGAGACTGAGCCTGCAACGGTCGCGGCTGTTGAACAGCTTTGCCCGTGGCTCGCACAGAATGGCTACGCAGTTGTCACAGTTTCCGAGATGTTCAAGGTGAACAACAAGGATATGTATAACGGTAATACCTATAACAGCTGCTGGTAATTCCGGCTAAGGAACCCAAGCACTTTCATTCGTACTCTGATCTATATCATACCCTCAAAGGCATTTCTACTCCAGCGGTAAAGGCATCTGCTTGAACAGGCAGATGCCTTTCCGTTTCTATTGTTTTTTTGTACGCTCCCATTGCACTTTCCCGGAGAATGTGGTATAATGGAATTGCAGTAAATACTGCGGAAAAGGAGGATAAACCAATGGATGAGATTCTGGAATTTCTGAAGAATGCAGGCGTCTATTACCTCGCGACGGTTGAGGGCGATCAGCCGCGTGTCCGTCCGTTCGGCACGGCGGAGATCTTTGAAGGCAGGCTGTACATTCAGACCGGCAAGGTCAAGGCTGTGTCCAGGCAGCTTCAGGCAAATCCGAAGGCTGAGATCTGCGCATTCCGTGACGGTGTCTGGCTGCGCATTGCCGGCGAGCTGGTGCGCGATGACCGCCGCGAGCCGAAGGTGCATATGCTGGAGAGCTATCCGGATCTGAAGGCGATGTACTCTGCGGACGATGACAATACAGAGGTGCTGTATTTCAAAAATGCGCAGGCGACCTTCAGCTCCTTCACTGCGCCGCCCCGCACGGTTTCGTTCTGATTCCTCAGAAACAAAAAAATCCCCGCTGCATCTTTTTTTTAGATGCAGCGGGGATTCTGTTTTTGGATTATGAGCCGCTGACGACAGTTTCGCTCGGAGTTTCCTCCGTGCCGAGACCCACAGCGTTCTGCTGATAGAAGTTCTTTTTGAGCGTGTCGCGGAATTCCTGCTTGACAACGAACATGCCGTCTTTTTCCTCACAGAGGATTGTGAGCGCTCTGCCGGGAGCGACGCCGTACAGGAACACATAGCTGATCGCGTGCTTGTGATTTGCGAAGTCCATTGCGGTGATATCGGTCGTGACGCTGTCAATGAACGAGTGATAGTAGTTATCGAGGTTATTGCCGATTCGCTTGCCGTCGCACTGATTGAGAAGCTGCGCGACTGACAGACCGATTGTTGCACAGCGGTCGGTTTCTCTGTCGTACTGCGTGCTGGTCAGCAGCGTTTCAAACTGCTTGGTATCAAGCTGTACGGAGACACCGTCGTCCACGCGGCGAAGTCCCGTATCCTTGATCGGGGAGGGGTAGGCGACATTGCCGATTGCATTGATGAGCTTCTCGAAGCCCTTGCTGTCCATCATCATATAGCGGTCAATTTTCTGATCCAGTGCCGCGCCGACTGCATTTTTGAGTGCCTCCAGACCGTGATTGATGAGACAGTTTTCAGCGGTCATGAGCTTGCCCTCATGTGCGACCTGAAGCTCCAGCGGGATGCCGATACAGATTTCCTGTTTACGGATCGGGTCGAAGTGCAGCATCATCATAGCGGTCTTGCGGTCGGGATGCTCCGGATCGTTCGGATCGAGAATGAACAGGATCGAGTTGATGTCGCCGTCCGAGATACCGGTGACAGCTGCCTGCATCGGCTGAAGCTCGGTGTTGTCCTCCGTCAGTTTATTGTAGCTGTACAGTGCGACAGCACCGAACACGAACATAGAAAGCAGAATTGTAATCATGAAGGGGATCGCCGTGGAACCGGGCTTTTGCCGGCGCCGACGGAAAATCGTGTTTGCCATAATGCGTTTGCAGTGCATGCTGGGCTGCATGCAGACTGCTGCTCCTTTCTCTCAGAAGTTGAAATATTCATGTGACGGCTGTGCCTGTCTTGCCGCTGCTTCCAGCGAGAGAATCCGGACATCCAGCCCTGCACTTTGTGCCATTCGGATCGTCTGACCGGTGCCGGACTGCATGTCCGTCACGAGCGCGATCAGACGCTGACTGTGGTGAATCATGTACTGATTCCGGCTGCGGTAACATCCGCGGTAATACTTATCGCTGAGACAGATCACCTGATCCGCAGCCTGAAGGACGGTCTGATATAGATACTGCTCCGGACCGTCTGTGCCCTTGCTCTGCTGTTCATAGGGCTGCACGCAGATCAGTTTCAGCGCGGGATTATTCCGCTTCAGATACAGGATGATCTGCGCTGCTGCGAGGTCTACGCCGCGTGCGCAGCCGGTATAGAATGTATCGGCGCCGTCCTCGACTGCTTTGATGACCTCACTGTACAGCAGGCTGAGCATCATGCGAAATTCCGCACCGGTCGGGAGCTTTTCCGGACGGTGTCCGGAGAAACAGACAGAGAAACGCTGCCGGTTCTGCATCAGCTTGTGAAGATTGAACCGCCGATGAACTCTCTGACAAGGGACTGTTCCGGCACCCATGCGTCATCCAGAGCGACCGTACCCTCCATAAAGCGGAGCAGGTCGCCGACGCCTTTTTCCTGCGGTGCTTCACCGGCGAGCTGCCGCACCGTTTCCAGCAGAAGCGGACGGTAAACGGAGAGCTCATAGGAAAGGAAGGTATCCAGTTCATAATCTGCAAGATGCTTATACGGCATGATGTAGAGGTTTTCGCCGCGGGAGATGCTGCTGAGCATTTCGAGGGTTTCCTCCGGGTTTCTGCCGCGGGTCCGGTTATCGCGGATCAGGCGGCGTGCAAAGCGGATCAGCGATGGATGCAGCAGCTCGTCGCCGTTTGTGATGCGCGTGCGGACGCTGAGGTAGACGCGGTTCGCAATGGCATGAGAGGTGCCGGTGACTTCCGGATTCAGCGCATGGATGCCTTCCATGATAATCAGCTCATGCGGCCGTCTGCGCAGCATTTTGCCGGATTTGCACTGTTTCTGATTTGCAAAGTCAAAACGCGGCAGCTCGACTTCTTCGCCGCGGGCGAGCTGTTCCAGCTGGGTGTTCAGCAGGTCGATATCCAGCCGGAGCGGGGATTCGTAATCCGGTTTGCCGAACTGATCGACGATCTGGGCATTCCGTGAGCCGTCGGCGTAGTAATCGTCCATTGAGAGCGTGTGCGTTTCAAATCCGGCAGCATCGAGGATCTGTTCCAGACGGCAGGCTGTTGTTGTTTTGCCGGAGCCGGACGGACCGGAGATCAGCGTAATCGGACGTTCTAAGGCATGCCGGCAGATGTCGTCTGCGAGCGTGCGGATCTGTTTATCGTAAGCTGCTTCAGCGTCTATGATGAAATGCTCCGGTGTTTCTGAAGCCATCTTGTTGATTTCCTGAAGGGAGATCGCATTCATAGGCTTGCCTCCTGATTCTGATTTTGCAGCAGACTTTTCTGCATGCGGATGTCTCTGCCGTAGAACTGCATGATGCAGGCGGAGAACAGGCGGGACAGGATTCTGCTGCCGTACTGTCCCTGCAGGCTGTTTTTATCGAGATTGGTATTGACGATCATCGGTTTGCCGGCATTGATCCGGCTGTTAAAGAGCGTATAGATCATGGAACGCGAGAAATTGGTATCAAACTCCGTTCCGAAGTCATCGAGGATCAGCAGGTCGCAGTCCAGCAGCATTGCGAGGGTATCCTCCTCATTGCTCCGTTTGCTGAAATGCTCCTGTTCGAGCTGATGCAGCAGACTGCCGGCGGAATCGTAGATGACGCTGAAGCCTTTTTGCAGCACCACATCGGCGATGGAAAGGGAGAGATGCGTTTTGCCCAGACCGGTATTTCCGATCATGAGAATATTGCCGGAACGGGCGGGATCGAATTCCTCCGCATATTTTCTGCACTGCTGATAGATGCGTTCCATCATGCGGTACTGCTCGGCGGGCAGATTGCTGTAATAGCGGAGGGAAAAGCTGTCGAAGGTGCAGAGCGAGAGCTGCGAGCGGGCATTCATCTGCTCCGCGCCGACTCTGCCGATTTCGCGCTTGAGGCATTCACAGGGCTTTCCGCCTGTAAAGCCGGTGTCATCGCACAGCGTGCAGGTGTAATGCGTATCGAGGTAATCGGCGGGGTAGCCGTGCGCGGTCAGAATCTGACGCAGCATGGCATCTGCTTCGTTGCACTGCTGCTCGACCTGCCGGATTGCCGCCTGCGGGTCGCTGCTCCTCGCTGCGCGCATGACGGACATGCAGGCGGAGCGGAGCTGACGGTCGAGCTCGGCGGTCTCAGGGATCTGCGCATGGATCAGGTCGGTGCGCTGCTCCTGCTGTGTCTGTGCAGAGAGCCGGCGCTCCTTGATCCTGCGGATCGCCTCGTCGTATATTTTTTCCCTGTACATAGTACATGGCTCCTTTTTTGTTCATCGGCAGATCCGGAACGATCTGTCAGAAGCGGTTGACGAGCTGGTCGAAGTCGCTGAGGTCGAAGGAGGTGTTCTCCGGTTCAGTCTGGCTGCCGGCGGAACTGCCGGTCTGCGGCTTTTGCTTTGCTGCATAGAACGCTTCGTCCTGTGCCTTTGCCTGCTCCGGCGTTGAGATGCCGTTTTTGACCCAGTTCTCAACGATGCCGTTCAGATATTTGAAATCCAGCTTGTCGTCTTTCTTTTCCCGCGTTTTTTCGGATGCAATGCGGATCATTTCGGGCGAGATGTTGTGGCGGCACCAGCTGTCGATCAGCACCTGCTGTTTTTCGGTCGGGCGGCGGTTCATTTCCAGTACCCGCATAATCTGTCCCGTATAGGTTTTTGCAGCGGAGCGGCGCTGGATATCCTCCTGCACAAGCGCATGGGTTGTGACGCCGCGCTCCTGCCATTCCAGTGCGATTTTCTCCATATAGCGCACATTGAAGGCGTCGTGCTCGGCGCAGAATGCGGCGAGCATGAGGATCACATCGGGCTGAAGTCCGAGATATTCGTGCATCCAGATGAGACTTTTCTGTTCGGTGTGATTCAGCGGTTTGCCGGCGATCTGCTCGATCATGCGGAACATTTCTGCGATGATCCGATTCTCGCGGATACGGTCGGCGACCTGCGAAGGCAGCAGTGAAAAGCTGCTGCTGGTCATCTGCACCGCACCGGAATTCTGCACGGGTGCAGGCGGTTCCGCTGATGCTGCCGGTGCAGCCTGAGGCTCCGGTGCGGCGGGACGTTCCGGTGCAGCAGGAACCGTTACCGGCTGCTGCTGTGCTGCCGGCAGAATACTGACCGCCGGCATCTGTTCACTTGTATGTAAAATATTGACGCTCTGCCAGAAGGCGAGGGCTTCCTCCGCAGCATCGGCGCTGACGCCGCATGCCTGCTCGATCTGTGCGGACGGGAGAGGAGCCTCTGCGTGGCAGAGTACATAAAGCAGAACTTTCAGCTGGTCATGGCTTGCCAGCTTCAGCAGATTTTCTGCAACTGCTGAAGGAACCGGAAATGTCTGCCCGTATCTGAGGTAGTATTCCATTCGTGCAGCCTCCTTGTTCCGGACATAGTAATACTCTTATAGTATAACACAAAATGCCGGAATTGTAAAGGGCAGACCTGCGAAAAAAGCCTTTCGTTCTGTATGAATTTTTTATGAATCCTGCGTAAGATACAACGAAGCCGCCCGAAGTTTTCCTTCGGACGGCTTGTTTTTTACGGTTCAGGACCAGCAGCTTGACTCATAAGACTGCATCTGCGCATTGGTCACGGTCTGGATTGTTGCATTTCCGACGACGTCTGCATCATGCTTTTCATCAGCCTTGATCGGATATCCGCCGACATAATCACTGGAATCTGTGCTTGCGGCAACGACACAGCGAACCGAGTAATTTCTAATGAAAATGCACCATGCGGTGGAATCGAAGTCCGGATACAGACGGGCGAGACGTCCGCCGAATGTAGACGGATTGGGAACCGTCTTACCGTTTTCGGTTTTGTATGCAGCATAATCGGCTGCGGCTGCGGCAGTTTCACTTGTAAATAGATCGGTTCCGTTAACTGCAACCTGATAAATCACGCCTTTACCGGAACTGTTGACCTTGCCCTTGAGCATGACAGTTCCGGTGTGAAGTGCATCCTTATTATAGCCGTAGAAGAACGAATCCTTTGCGGAGCGCTCGGAAAACTCGTACTCCTGCATGATTGTCTGCGCGGAATTGAACAGCACCTTCGCATCGCTGTTTGCACTTTTCAAACGGCTGCTGGTATAATAATTGTACATTGCCGGGACCAGTGTCAGCAGCAGGATACTGATGATCGCAATGACGACCACCATCTCGATCAGTGTAAAGCCGCTGTGCGCCCTTTCTTTGTTCTTTCTGAAAATCATATCGCATCCTCCTTTTCCGGAAGGTAAATTACCATACATGTTGATTGTTTTTCCTCAGACAAACCTGTGGAAATTTATCACTATTCCAACATTAGTATAGCATATCTTGACAAAAATGTCAATAGAAAATGAACAATTTGTTAAGGGGAAAAGGTCACAAAACGGAGCGCTTTCATTCGTGCATTCTGCCGAATACACAACAGAAGGGGAGGCGGTCAGCTCTTCTGAGCGCCGAAATCCTGCGGATGCATCAGCTCGGAGAGCAGCACATGCTCCAGCGAGAACTGCCCGGAGTCATATGCCAGCACCGCAGAGGAGAACTGCCGGAGGTCTTCCTTCTGACTGTCGGCTGCGGGGATTTCCAGTGTGCAGCTGGTGAAGCCGTCGAGGACCTGTCTGGTCAGTGCGGCATTGAACACCTCACAGAACCGGCTGAGGAGCATTTCGTTTCCGGCGAGGGTGGCATCGGCTGCCTGCGGTGTGTGCAGGACGGAAACCGTGTCCTCATCCTCACTGCCGGTAAAGGTCATGACGATGCGGATGACCGACTCCTCACGCGAGGCGGAAAACCGCATCTTTGTCAGCTGCGGATCACCGCCGTGCGTGGTCACAAACATGAGCAGCAGCGCAAATTTCAGGCGGTCGATGTCCATGCATGCATACAGATCCGGTCCGATCGTGCATTCGGTCAGATTCAGGCTGCTGCCGGTCAGCATATCAGTGACCTCGGCGAAGTGCCGGAGCGTCGGGCGCAGATCCCGTGCGGCAAACTGATCCTGTGTATCAAAATTGAAGGCGCTGTACCAGAACATCTCCTCGCAGTGTGCCGCGCCGTTCAGCAGGGAATAGCAGGCGGCTTCCGCAGAAGCGAGCCATGCGCAGGTTTCTGTATCATCGGATTTGATGTTGCTGCGGAGATAGCGGAGTGTCTGCATGATCTGTGCGGCGGCGGTGCGTCCGATATCGGTCTGAGTACGAAGGAGCGAACGTGCTTCCGCAGAGGTAAAGCGTCTGCCGCCCGCAGGCTGCCGAAAAATCAGCAGATACAGAGGTTCGTCCGGTACGCAGAGCTGGCGGATGCTGCAGGAAACGGCTTCTCCATCCGCATCGGTATATATGACGGTCTCATCCGGCGGAAGCATCGGCATCGGAAGGGAATCCGATGCGGTCAGCTCTGCGGCAAGTCCGGGAAGATATTTCTTTGCTCTGCCGTCCGGCGCCCAGACCTGCCGGAGCATCGAATTAACAGCACAGACCGGATTTTCCGAATGTCCCCAGAGCAGCTGAAGTGCATCCTGTATGGACTGTTCCATTTGATTTCAGCCTCCTTGTGATTCATCGCAATAGTCTTCAACCATTATTATACACAAAAGCTGTGTCGATTTCGAGTGTTTTATAAAGATTCGGAAAGATATACAATTTTTCAGATGGTTCATAGGATAAACCGAACAAATAACACAGCTTTGCAGACGGGTGCGTGAATTTTTTATCAAAGTGCTTGCAATTTCGCTCGAAATGGTGTAAAATAGAAGTATCTTATTTTAGGAGGTAATTCCAATGTCTGTTAAAGTTGCTATCAATGGTTTCGGTCGTATCG
>CAMNAY010000021.1 GCA_946531975.1 uncultured Ruminococcus sp.
ACGGTCTTCTGCTGTGCCTGCACCGGCTTCTCCATGATGTATTTCGGCATCGGGCTGGGCGCATGGCCGACCTCCTACCTCAATACCGCAGTCCGCGGCGGCAGGGAGATCCGGCTGGAGCAGGAGCCTGACAGCTTCTACCGCATCGACATCTCCAAGGACTACGACAATTACCCGATGTTCTGGGGCTTCTCCAATATGCGCTGCTTCCACAGCATCGTCCCGACTTCGGTCATGGACTTCTATGACGCGGTTGATGTGACCCGCGACGTCGCATCTCGTGCAGAAACAAAGCACTATGCGCTCCGCGAGCTGTTCAGCGTCCGCTATTACTTCGACCGTTTCAATTCGGATCATGAGGATGATGTCGATGAAACGCTTGCCGAAATGCCCAGCTTCCATTATATCAAACGTGAAAACGGCTTCAACATCTATGAAAATGAAGCCTATATCCCGATGGGCCTTGCATATGATACCTATATCACCATGGAGGATCTCGATGCGGCAACCGTGTATAACCGCGAAAAGATCATGGTGAACGCGCTCGGTCTGACCCCGAAGCAGGTCGAGAAATATGCAGATATCCTGACCGAGCTGCCTTCCGATGAGCGCATCGCCAAGACCAATGATGCATTCGTCGAGGACTGCAAGCAGCGTGCGCTCGAAACCTGTTCAAAGTTCGAGCACAGCTCCGATTCCTTCCGTGCAGAAATCAGTCTCGAAAAGCCGGAGCTGGTCTTCTTCAGCGTGCCGTTCGAGAGCGGCTGGAGCGCAAAGGTCAACGGCAAAGACGTGCCGGTCGAGAAAGTCAGCTACGGTTTTATGGCTGTCCGCTGCGATGCCGGCAGCAATCAGATCGAGTTCCGCTATGAGACACCCGGTCTCCGCATCGGTCTGATCGGCTCCGCCTGCGGCGCAGGACTGCTCATCATCTATCTCATCGTCATGGCGGTTGCCGAGCACGGCAAGCGTCCGCTGACACCGAAGCAGAAATACTGCTATGACTACGCACCGGCTGAGCCGTTCTCCGAGCAGAAGCTCTACTGCGGCTATGCAGCCTCCAAGCATCCGGAATCCGAGCGGATCAGATATATCCCGCCGGTGCCGGACGAACCCGACGAACCCGACGAACCCGATGAATTTGCAGACCGCGATACGCCGGAAGAACCGCCGCTGACCGATCTGCCTGTACTGCCGGATGAACCCGCGCCTGCCGATCCCGGACAGGCGGAGCCGGCGCCCGAAGATATTCCCGCAGCAGACTTCATGACAGAGTCTGCCGCTGAACCGGAGGAGGAACCCGATGACCAGTCCAGCCAGCACCCCGCAGCATCTGACTGAGAAGCAGCTCAGTTCCGAGGAGATCTACAACGGAAAGATCCTGCATGTCACCCGCGACACCGTCGAACTGGAGGACGGAACGCAGGCGTTCCGTGAGGTCGTGCATCACCCCGGCGGGGCTTGCGTTGTCCCGCTGACCGATGACGGCAATGTCATCATGGTCCGGCAGTTCCGCTATCCGCACGGTGCCGAAACACTGGAGATTCCCGCCGGCAAACTCGAATACGGCGAGGACCCGGCAGACTGCGCAGTGCGCGAGCTGAAGGAGGAAGCCGGAGCTGTCTCCCGCAGGTTTGAATCGCTCGGCTCCCTGTTCCCGACGCCCGCCTATGACAAAGAGGTCATCTATATGTATCTCGCGCGGGATCTGATTCTGACGCAGGAGCAGGCACTCGATGAAGATGAATTTCTCGATGTCGTCACTGTTCCGCTGAAGGAAGCCGTTGACATGGTCATGCGGAATGAGCTGCCCGATGCCAAGACGCAGATTGCGCTGCTCAAAACCGCCCGCCTTCTGGAACACGAGGCTGCGGCGAAATAACCGGACAAAAAAAACCGTCCGGTGCGAATTCACACCGGACGGTTTTCCTGCATTTCACTTACGATTGATCCGATTATTCAGCGGTTTCTTCTGCCGCAGATGCGGTCTCAGGCTCTGCATTTTCCTGAGCATCCGTTTCAGCCTCTGCCTGCATCAGTGCGAGCTGCTCCTGATATGCATTCAGAATCTGCGTTTCCAGATACTGCCGTGCGCCTGCCGAGATCGGATGCACGATGTCGCGGAAAATTCCGCCCTCATCCTTGCGGCTCGGCATTGCAACGAACAGCCGGTTTTCACCCTGCACAACCTTGATGTCATGAACGGCGAGCATCTGGTCCAGTGTAATGGAGACAATCGCACGCAACCGCCCTTCCGCCATCATTTTGCGGATTTTCAGATCAGTAATTTCCATGGGAAGACCCTTCCTTTCTGATTGCATTGTTGTCTGACAACGATGCAGCTTGAAGAATAATATTTCTGTATTTTGCTGACGGTGCGGAACATGCAGATTCCCCCGAACCGATACGCATTTATTCTAGCACGGAATTGTGTTGATTCTGTGAATGTTTCATGTAAATTCGTGAGTGAACGTGCATATTTTCTAAACAAAACTGCATATTTCTTTGTAATATGCAGTGAAATATTACATTTGCGGCACTTTTTGCCCGAAAGGATTGATTGATGATGAATTCTGTATTGGATGGAAAAAAGCACATCCATATGATCGGCATCGGCGGAAGCGGCATGTATCCGCTCGCGCAGGTGCTTCATGCAAAAGGCTTTTTCCTCACCGGATCGGATAACAATGAGACCGATACCCTCGCAGCAGTCCGCGCACTCGGCATCCCCGTGCAGGTCGGGCAGCGCGCCGAAAACATCGGAGACGCCGACCTCGTGGTCTACTCCGCTGCTATCGCAAAGACCAACCCCGAACGTGCGGCAGCAGAAGCCTCCGGCGTCGCAATGATGGAACGGAGCGAGCTGCTGGGACTGGTCTCCGAGTGGTACAGCAATGCAGTCTGCATCGCCGGAACCCACGGCAAGACCACAACCTCCTCAATGCTCGCGCAGATCCTGTTCACTGCCGGCATTGACCTCTCCGCCGTCATCGGCGGCAAGCTTCCCGCAATCGGCGGCAGCGGCAGAGCAGGCAGCAGCGATGTGTTCGTCTGCGAAGCCTGCGAATATGTCGATACCTTCCTGCACCTCTCGCCGGATATCGCGGTCATCCTCAACATTGACGAGGATCATATGGAATACTTCCACACGCTGGAAAACCTGAAGGCATCCTTCACCAAGTTTGCGCAGAAATCCAGCCGGTATGTGCTCTATAACGGCGACGACGCCAACACCTGTGATGCCATGGCAGCCGTCACCGGAAAGACAATGCTCCGGTTCGGCACCAATGACGCCTGTGAATGGCGCGCTTCCGACATCACCCACACCGCAAATCAGCAGACCGTTTTCAAGGTCTGGCATGACGGCGAATGCCTCGGCGAAGCGACCCTCCTCATCCCCGGTCAGCACAATGTCCTCAATGCGCTCTCTGCGATTGCCGCAGCGCATCTGGTCGGACTGAACTTCGCACAGTGTCAGGCAGGACTGCTCGCCTTCCACGGTGCCAAGCGCCGCTTTGACGTCCACGCACACTGCGGCGGCATCACCGTCGCGGACGACTACGGGCATCATCCGGCGGAGATTGCCGCGACTCTCAAAGCGGCAAAGGCAATGCCCTACCGCCGCGTCATTGCCGTGCATCAGCCGTTCACCTACTCCCGCACGGAGCGTCTGCTCGACGACTTTGCCGATGCGCTGCGCATTGCGGATATCGTCGCGCTGACCGATATCATGGGCGGCAGAGAGCTGAATACCAGAGGAATTTTCACACGGATGCTCGCGGAGAAAATCCCCGGCTGCATCTGGTTCCCGCAGGACGAAACCGTCCCGGATTCCAATGACGAACGCAAATATCAGAACTTTGACGATGTCTGCGATGCAGTCTGCAAGCTCGCGGAGCCGGGTGACCTCATCATCACGCTCGGCTGCGGCGATGTCAACAAGCTTTCCAAGCAGATCGCAGATACTTTACAGTCCCGCGAACATCTGTAAGCAGAAAGGAGACCGCTATGCTGAACGAAAAAGCCAAGGCGATCTACAATTATATCCGGGAGCGGATCGACGAAGGCTATGCCCCGACGGTCCGTGAGATCTGTACCGCGCTCGATATCCGCTCGACCTCGACCGTTCACCGCTATGTCAATCTGCTGGTCGATGAAGGGCTGCTCGATAAGATGGACAATCAGAACCGCGCAATCCGCCTGCACGGTCACAGCACCCGCAATGTCCCGCTGATCGGCACAGTCACCGCCGGTCAGCCGATCACGGCAATCGAGAATATTGAGGACTATATCAGCTATGTACCCGACAAGCATTATGCCGGAGAGCTGTTCGCGCTGCGCATCCGCGGCGAGAGCATGATCAAAGCCGGCATCCTTAACAACGATATCGTCATTGTCGAGCAGTGCGATCTCGTCGAAAACGGTGAGATTGCGGTGGTTCTGGTCAATGACGACGAAGCAACCGTCAAACGATTTTACAAAGAAAACGGCAAATACAGGCTTCAGCCGGAAAATGACACAATGAAGCCGATCATCGTCAGTGAATGCGCCGTTCTCGGCAAGGTTGTAGCACTGATCCGATATCTTCAGTAAAGAAAGGAAACCAAACCATGAAACAACGTGTAAAAGTCGTACTCTGCGGCAAGGAATACGCCCTTCAGACAGAGGATGCTCCGAGCTATGTCTATCAGCTTGCCAAAACGCTCGAAAAACGCATCTCCGATATCACGGAGAACAATCCGCGTGTCTCGGCACATTCCGCCGTCATGATGGTTGCGCTCTCTACGATGGATGAGCTGACCAAGGCGAACAACAGCGTCGAGGTCATCCGCTCGCAGGTCAAGGAATATGTCGATGAAGCAGGCAAGGCACGCCTGGAGCGCGATGCCGCACTGCGCGAGATCGACGTCCTGAAGGCGAAGATCGAACAGCTCGAAAACCTCAATAAGCTCAAGGATCTCAAGGAGTCAATTCAGGCGGATGAAGCCGGCAAGAAGAAGAAAAAGCCCGCACCGCAGAATGATGCACCCGCAGCAGAATCCGCAGATGCTCCTGCCGCAGAGGGAGCAGCAGAATCCGCTGAGGCTCCTGCCGATCAGCAGCTTCCGCTGACGGAATCCGAGGCATGAACGACGGCTGCCGGACAGAACTGCTCGCGCCGGCGGGCAGTCCGGAGGCGCTGACCGCTGCCCTCCGCTGCGGCGCAGATGCCGTTTATCTCGGCGCAAAGCAGTTCTCCGCACGGGCAAATGCCGAAAACTTTGACCGGCAGGGACTCTGTGATGCGGCGGCGGCATGTCATCTCGCCGGTGCGAAGCTCTACCTCGCGGTCAATACGCTGATCTTTGACAGTGAGTTTTCCGCGCTGGATGCGCTGCTCGAAACCGCCGCGGAAGCCGGTGCGGACGGCTGCATCGTACAGGATCTCGGCGCGGCGGCGTATATCGCAAAGCGCCTGCCGACCCTGCGGCTTCATGCCTCCACCCAGCTCACAATCCATACGCCCGCCGGCGTTCGCTTTGCAAAGCAGGCGGGCTTTTGCCGTATCGTTGCGGCGCGGGAGCTTTCCCGCGAACAGCTCCGCGCGGTCTGCGGGGAAGCAAAGCGCTGCGGCATGGAGGTCGAAGCATTTGTTCACGGCGCACACTGCATGTCCGTATCGGGACAGTGCTTCATGTCCGCTGCCATGGGCGGCCGCTCCGCAAACCGCGGATGCTGTGCGCAGCCCTGCCGCCTGCCCTTTACGGCGGATGAACGCAGACGCGATTACTGCGCACTGTCGCTGAAGGACATGTCGCTCGTCACGCATTTACAGGAAATCACGGAGATCGGCGTCTGTTCCCTGAAGATCGAAGGACGCATGAAGCGTCCGGAATATGTTGCCGCTGCTGTGACCGCCTGCCGCGATGCACTCGCCGGAAAGCCCCCTGCGCTGGAGATGCTCCGAGCAGTGTTTTCCCGCAGCGGATTCACCGACGGCTACTATACCGCACAGCGCAGAGACATGTTCGGGACGCGGCAGAAGCAGGATGTCACCGCAGCACAGGACGTTCTCGCGCCCCTGCGGGAGCTTTACCGGAAGCCGCGGAAATCCGTCACGCTCCATGCACATTATTCCATGCAGGCGGATCAGCCTGCGGCACTGACCGTAACTGACGGCGCAGGGCATTCCGTGACGGTGACCGGCGATATTCCGCAGCCCGCACGCACCAGACCAACGGCACTCCCGCAGCTTGCCCAGAGCTTTGAAAAACTCGGTGATACGGTGTATTCAGCGGGTCAGGTCACCGCAGACTGCGCAGACGGTCTGATGCTGCCCGCCTCGGCACTCAATGCCCTGCGGCGCGATGCAGCTTCGCAGATGGATCGCTGCATCATCGCGGCAAACACGCCCGCACACCGGCTCGGCAATGCACCGGAAATGCCGCGATGTCAGAACCATCCGGCTCATGCACCGGAATTCCGGCTGCAAATCCGCAGACCGGAGCAGCTTTCTGCACTGGGCAGTCTTGCGGATGAAATCTCGTATCTGCTGCTGCCGCTCCGGTATGCAGAAACGGAACTGCCCGTTCCAAAGGAACGCTGCATTCTGCTCGCGCCGCGCTTTGTCAATGACGAAACCGACGTCATTGCGCGGCTGAAGCATGCAAAGGAACTCGGTTTTTCGCATCTGGGCATTCAGCAGCCGGGCGATCTCGCACTCGGCACGGCGCTTGGCTTCGTGATGCACGGCACGCTCGGCATGCACGCGGCAAACGGCTTCGCACTTGATGCACTGCGGACATACGGACTGACAGATGCCCTGCTGACACCGGAGCTGCCCGCCGCCGAGCTGCCGGAATCCGGACTGCCCGCCGGCATCTTTGCCTATGGCAGACTCCCGCTGATGCTGACCCGAAACTGTCCGGTGCAGGCGCAGGTCGGGTGCAGGAACTGCAAACATGCGCTCACAGACCGCAAAGGTGCTGTGCTGTTTACAGACTGCACGCGATACAAGGAGTCACCCGATTATGCGGAGATCTTCAACTCGGCGGCGGTCTGGCTCGCCGACCGCCCCGCTGCGTACCGGAATGCAGCCTATGCACTGCTCGCCATGACCGACGAATCCCCGCAGCGCGTGCGGGAAATCGTCAGCGCTTATCTGCATGGGACCGAATGCAGACCGCCCGCCCCCTTCACGCGCATTCACAGATAATCTCTGAACCGGCGGGAGACCGAACGTGCCGCTCGGTGCAGCGCCCTGACTGCCCGAACGAATTTTGTCTCTCCCATTGCGTTTTTTATCATTATATGGTATACTTAATCTTACAATCTGACGGTGAAAGGAGTGCAGCCCGTCCATGGAATCACTCGCTTATAAATGTCCGAATTGCTCTGCGGATCTGAAATTCAACGCAAAAACACAGACCTTCACCTGCGAATACTGCTCCAGCAGTTTCACTGAAGCCGAAATGAAGCAGATCGCCGCATCACAGGAGCAGTATGCTGCGCAGCGTCCGGAGGAGGAAATCCAGACCGATCAGGAGTTTGCAGAACACACCTCTGTCTATTCCTGCGACAGCTGCGGCGCCTCAATTATGGCAGATGATACCACTGCCGCAACATTCTGCTACTACTGTCATAATCCGGTCATCCTGAAAGGGCGTGTGTCCGGCGATTTCCGCCCGTCCTATGTGCTGCCCTTCCAGATCGACCGCGCCGCCGCCGTTGAGCATTTCCGCTCATGGTGCAAAAAACGCTGGTTTCTGCCGCGGAATTTCCTCTCCGAAGCCCAGCAGGAAAAGATCACCGGTCTCTATGTCCCCTTCTGGGTCACGGATGTCGATGTCAACGGCGAAATGGACGCGCTCGGAAAAAAGATCCGTTCCTGGACATCGGGCAGCTACCGCTATACCGAGACACGGGAATATGCGCTCACCAGAAAGGCGAAAATCGTCCTGCGCGGACTGCCTGCGGACGGCGCCAGCCACATCGACGACGAACTCATGGAAGCCGTCGAACCCTTCGACTACCGGCAGGTCAAGCCCTTTGCCATGCAGTACCTCAGCGGCTTTTTCGCAGAGAAATATGACATGGATATGGCTGCAATGTTCCCGCGCATCCAGAAGCGTGCGGTGCAGGCAAGCGATACGCTTCTGCGCGGCACAATGAAAAATTACACGACCGTTTCTGTCACCCGCTCGGATATCAAGGTCATGAACACCACATGGCAGTACATGCTGCTTCCGGTCTGGTTTATGAGCTACAAATACAACGGCAAGATCTACGAATTCGCGCTGAACGGTCAGTCTGCCAAATTTGTCGGAAACCCGCCGCTGAATAAGCCGCGTGTCGCATGGGTTTCCGCACTGATCGGTCTCGCAGCGGCAGCGATTGCGGCAGGAGTGGGGGCGTTCATATGAAAAAGACAAAACTGATCCGGCTGTTTGCCTCTGCCGCTGTCATGGTGCTTGCTTTGCTCGCACTCACCGTCAATGTCTCTGCGGCAAGAGAGGAAACCTATATTCCGAACTGCGCCCTCTATGATGAGGACGGACTGTTCGATGAACAGCAGACCGACGAACTGAATGCCGCGATCCGCAGCGCGAGCGACACAACAGACATGTATGTCGCAGTCGTAATCTACGGACCGGATTCGCCGGAATACACCGACAGAGCTGTGGAAGATATGGCGAAACAGAAGTATCTTGACCTGTTTCAGCCCAAGACGCCGACCGATGCAGACGGCGCACTGCTGATCCTGAATCTGTCCACGCGCTATGCCTATATTGCAACCTCCGGCATCGGGCAGCTTTACTATTCCAACGCGGACAGCTCTAACCGCGTGGAAGATATGATCGACAACATGAAAAGCGACCTGCGTGCTGAGGATTACGCCGGCGCAGTGACACAGTTTTGTGACGATATCATCAAATATTACAACGCGGGCATCCCGCACGGCGCTTACAGCAAGAACGACGCCACAAACGAATACTACTGGGAGGAAAACGGGCAGCTCGTCAGCGGTCCGGAGCTTCCGCGGTTTTACGGCAAGAACTGGAACCTGGTCATCGGCATCTCCACCGCGGTCGGACTGCTCACCGCACTGATCGCCGGACTCTGCATCCGTTCCCGCTATAAGCTGGTCAAGTCCCTCTCGGCAACCAATTACATCAGCCAGCAGGATACCCACTTCTACGAGCAGAATGACCTGTTCATCCGCACGCATACCTCCAAGACCCACATCGACTCAGGCGGAAGCGGCGGAGGCGGCGGCGGTCACTCCAGCTCGTTCGGCGGACATTCCTTCGGCGGCGGCGGCGGTCACTGGTAAACAGAGACTGCGCTGCTCAGAAAGGGAAAATTGCCCTTTTCCCATCCGATCAAGGTAAACGGTGTTTGCAAATCGGAATCCGGTTCCGCGAAGCATCACCGGCATATCATTTTTCATAAAAGGAGACTGTTTCATGGATTATACTGCACTTGCAAATCTGCTGTTCCCTGATATCACCAAGACGGTCGCGGACTACGAGACCCAATATCCGCCCCGTAATCTGCCGGAGGGAGCGGTCGTCACGCGCATCGCGCCCAGCCCGACCGGCTTTGTACATCTGGGTAACCTCTATAATGCAATCGGTGAGCGCCTCGCACACCAGACCGGCGGCGTCTTTTATCTCCGCATCGAGGATACCGACCAGAAGCGCGAAGTCGCCGGCGCAGTCGAAGCAGTCATCGACGCGATGAACTTCTACGGCGTCCACTTCGATGAAGGCGTGACCAAGGACGGCGAGTCCGGCGCATACGGTCCCTACCGTCAGCGTCAGCGCAAAGAGCTGTATCAGACCGTCGCAAAATCACTCGTGCTGCGCGGGCTCGCGTACCCCTGCTTCTGCACTGAGGATGACCTCAAGGCGATGCACGATGCGCAGGAAGCCGCAAAGGAAAACTACGGCTACTACGGCAAATATGCAATCTGGCGGGACCGCCCGATCGAAGATATCAAGGCAGAGCTGGAAAAGGGGACCGAATGGGTGCTGCGCTTCCGCTCTGAGGGAGATCCGGAGCATATGATTCCCGTGCAGGACGGCATCCGCGGCGAGCTGAAGGTGCAGGAGAACTATACCGACTTCGTCCTGCTGAAGTCCGACGGCATCCCGACCTACCACTTCGCGCATGTCTGCGATGACCACTTCATGCGCACAACCCATGTCATCCGCGACGAAAGCTGGCTCGCGACCCTGCCGATCCATGTGCAGCTCTTTGATATTCTCGGATGGGAGCGTCCGGTCTACTGCCACACCGCAACGCTGATGAAAATGGACGGCAGTTCCAAGCGCAAGCTCTCCAAGCGCAAGGACCCTGAGCTTGCACTCAGCTATTACAGCGAGGTCGGCTATCCGCAGGAGGCAACATGGCTCTACCTGCTGACCGTGCTCAACAGCAATTTCGAGGAGTGGCATCTTGCAAATCCCGATGCCGATTCCCGCGCTTTCACCTTCTCGCTTGAGAAAATGAGCACCTCCGGCTCCCTGTTCGACCTTGAAAAGCTCGATAATATCGCGAAGGAATACCTCGCACGGCAGACTGCCGATTTCGTCTATGACGGTCTGCTTGCATGGGCTGAGATCTATGATGAAGCACTCGCAAAGCGCATGACCGCAAAGGCGGACTTCTATAAGGCTGCGATCAATGTCGGCAGAGGCGGCGAGAAGCCCCGCAAGGACTACGGAAGCTGGTCTGCTGCCGCGAAATTCCTCGCTTTCTACGATTCCGAGACCTTCTGCATCACCGACAGCTGTCCGGAAAATGCGGACGGCGCGATGAAGCAGGAGATCCTCTCGCGTTACCTCGATTCGCTCGACTTCTCCGATTCGCAGGAGGAGTGGTTCGCGAAGGTCAAACAGATCACCGATGAGCTGGGCTACGCCGTTCAGCCGAAGAAGTACAAGAAGAATCCGGAGCTTTACAAGGGCAGCATCGTCGATGTGACCAACCTGCTGCGTGTCGCACTGACCGGCAGACAGAATGCACCGGATATCTGTGAGATCAGTCATGTACTCGGCGAGGATGAGACCCGCCGCAGACTGAACGCATACATGAACTGAACAGATGAACAGTCAGACACCGAACCGTTCCGCACAGCAGGGGGCAAAAAAACCGCTCTGCTGCCTGCGCTGCGGCGCACCGATGAAACAGGTCTATCCGGAGAACTATCAGTCCGGCAGCCTGCTCGTCAAGCAGCTCGCAAAGGTCATTTCCGGCGCAGGCATCCGCGTTTTTCACTGCACCCGCTGCGGAAAAATCGAATTCTTCAGGAAACCGGAAGCCGGAGGGCAGTCACCTGCCTTCTGACCATATCATCCAACAGAAAAGGAGCGATCTACTATGCTGAAATTCTACAAGAACCCCGAAACCGGAGAAATCGTGACCGAAGCATGTCCCGGCTTTGAGGAAATCGTGCCGAATACGGTCGATGCCGCAAAGGAAAAGCACGTTCCTGTCATTTCCCGCGAGGGTCAGACCGTGACCGTCGCAGTCGGCAGCGTCGCACACCCGATGCTGGATAATCACTACATCGGCTGGGTGCTGCTCGAAACCGAGGACGGCATCGAGCGCAAGGAGCTGAAACCCGGTGAAGAACCGTTTGCACAGTTCTTCGCAGATGAAGACACCAAGCTGACCGCAGCATATGCGTTCTGCAACCTGCACGGCCTTTGGATGACAGAGGCATAACAGCCAGAATTTTCAGCGGCTGTCTGTCTGTGTGATCTGCGCAGAGAGACAGCCGTTTTCCGGATTATACAGAAAACATAGAAAAAGAGGGATCATTATGAAAAAACTCGGCTTTGGTTTTATGAGACTGCCCCTGCTCGACGGCAAGGATCCGACCTCGTTCGATGCAGAGCAAATCTGTAAAATGGTTGACAGCTTTCTCAGTGACGGCTTCACCTATTTTGACACCGCGTACATGTACCACAACGGAAAATCCGAGGGAATGCTGAGAAAAGCACTCGTCGAACGGCACCCAAGAGACAGCTTTCTCCTCGCAGACAAGCTCCCGACCATGTTCCTGAAAAAAGAGGAGGATGTCCCGCGCATTTTCGCGGAACAGCTCGAACGCACAGGCGCAGGATACTTCGATTATTACCTGCTGCACTGCCTCGATACGGAAAATTATAAGATTGCAGAACGTCTTAAGTGCTTCGACTTCGTCCTGCAGCAGAAG
>CAMNAY010000022.1 GCA_946531975.1 uncultured Ruminococcus sp.
CCGGGAAAATAGATCGATGCCGGCACCTGAACCCAGAGATGTATGTCTCTGGGTTCTTTTCATTTTTCCGGAAAATGCCAAAACAGCCTTGATTTTTCTTACCTGATGTGATATAATAGAAAGGTAACAAAATTGAAATTGGGGTATAGCCAAGCGGTAAGGCACCAGACTTTGACTCTGGCATTCGTAGGTTCAAATCCTGCTGCCCCAACCAAAACCTGCTCAGCGTGCGGCAGCTTGTATACCGGCGCTGAGCTGCATCCGTACACGCTCGGCTTGTAAGTGTGATTATTTGTTGCGGGAGCGGGATATGTTGTTCAAGGGACGTCTAAAGGAAAAGGAAATTCGGGTTCTGCTGCTTGCCATACTCAGCGTTCTGGTTCTCATGATCGCTGCGGGCGTGTTCTGGTATTACAGATACACACACTTTGACATGTACGGCAAGCCGAGTGACATTTATATGGAGGAGATTCACCTGAACGGCGATGAAATCGGGGATCTCTCCTCGCTGAAAAACTATCTCAAACGGTTCAGGAATCTCAAAATCGCTGATCTCGGTTCCTATCAGGTCGAAGCGGAGGATTCGGTTCCGCTCAGACAGGAATTCCCGCAGACGGATCTTCGGTTTCAGACTGTCGTTGATATTGAGGGCAAAAATTACCGAACCGATATTGAGTCCCTCGATATCTCTGACAGAGGCTTCTCCGACTGCAAAAAATTCATCCGGAAGCTTGAATTTTTCCCTGCGCTCAAAACAGTCATATTCGGCAAACAGACCATTCCGATTACCGAAAAAGAAATGCTTCAAGCGGAGTTTCCCGATGTGAAATTTGAAGTCATCGGTACCTATGAGATCTACGGCAAAACGGTGCCGGAAAATATTGATTCGCTTGATCTGCGCGATGCACAGCTCGATGCTTCGCTGTTCGATCAGCTCGCACTCCTCCCCGAACTTCAGGAGGTCGATCTCCATGACCAGCCGCTGACAAAGGAGGAGCGGATTGCTCTGGCTGAGCAGTTCCCGGATGTGTCATTCGGCTGGACGGTGCATTACGGAGATGAGATCTTTGATTCCTCAATTACCGAGCTGGATTTCACCGACCGGAAAATCTCCTCAGATGAACTTGACGGTCTGCGCGAACTGATCTCGCAGCTCCCTAGTCTCGAAAAGATCATCATGACCGGCTGCGGTCTGAGCAATGATGCACTTCAGGATTTTCAGGATGAACTCAAGGATATTAAGGTCGTCTGGCGCGTCTATCTCGGACGCTGGTCCATCCGCACCGATCAGGTCGCATTTTCTGTTCTGATCGTGCATTACGACTACCGCCGCATGACCTCAAATGATATTCAGGTTCTGAAATACTGCTCATCCCTGCGGGCGCTTGACCTCGGACATCAGGCGATCTCCGACCTCACCGTGATCGGCGATTACCTCCCCGAACTGCGCCTTCTGATTCTGGCGGATAACCAGATCAGAGATATTTCCCCGATTGCTAAATTGACGCATCTGCATTATTTGGAGCTGTTCGTCAACAAGATCTGGGACATCTCGCCGCTTGCAGATCTGCATGAACTGGTTGATGTAAACATCAGCTATAATTACGGTCTCAGCGATATCACGCCGCTGCTGAATTCTCCGATGATGCAGCGCATCTGGCTCGAATCCACCAGTGTATCCGGTGCGAGCTTTGCCAAACTCAGGGAAACCTATCCGGATGCCAAGATCGTTCAATACGGCTCAGGATCTGTCGATCAGGGCTGGCGTTGGGGCAATCCGCGCTATGAACAGATGATGGATATGTGGTTCAACGATTACTACGGGGACGAATTCTCGAAGTATGACGAAATGGCAGGTCACGGCTGGTGATCTGCCGCTGAAAAACGCCTTTATGTTTCTCTCCATATATAGTGCGGCGGCGCCTGTGGCTTACTTGCTTCAGGCGCCGTCGTGCGTTCCGGTGTAACTGCATTGTAATGAAAGCGTTATGGAATTGCAGTTGCTTTTTCCCCTTCAGTATGATACAATACAGATAGTGAAATTCATAAACAAGGGGGCGATTGTATGACACGAAAATGGAAGGCGGTTTTTCTTGCAGCGGTCTGTCCGATGATTCTGCTGAACGGCTGCGGAGAAAAGAGCAGCTCGGAGATTCCGCCGGCATTCGGTTCGAGTGCGGCTCCTGCGGAAACGGGTTCTGTTCCGTCCGCTTCCTCCGTGCCGGATTCCGGTGCGGCAGCGGCAGAGGACGTTCTCGCGGAACGCAAACCCAAAACAGATGCATTTGCATCGACATTCGCGTTGACTGTGGACGGTGCGTCCGATGCCAATACACAGAATCACGGGCAGGTGATCGCGCCGGAGAGGGATGATTCCCAGCCGTTTGTGCTGACCGCAGGCGAGTGGAATGACCTTGACAACTGGGGATTCTTCCTGAATCTCTGTAAAACCGGTACAGTGAAGTTTCCGGTCTACGGGCTGGAGCCGGCGAACCGCGTCAGCGTCACACTGACACATGACGGCGAACCGGTCCCGAATCAGACTGTGCAGCTGCACGGCACCGACATGCAGCTTTGGTGGGAGACGAAGACGGACCGAAACGGCAGGGCATATCTTTTTTATCCGACGGAGGATGAGGCGCGGAGATACCTGCTGACCGCAGCGGGCGCGTCAACCGTGGAATTTGAAATTCCGGCAGCTCCTGCGGATGCCGCAGAGGGACAGGGAACCGCGCTTCCGCAGCCTGAATACGAGTTTGAATGCAATACAGCAGGACAGAAATATGACCGCACGGAGGTCATGTTTATTCTCGATACGACCGGCTCCATGGGCGATGAGATCAGCTATCTGCAAAAGGATTTTGCGTCGATCGCCGGTGAGGTCGGTGATGAAAATATGCGGTTTTCCGTGAATTTCTACCGCGATGAGGGCGATGAATACGTCACAAAATGCAATCCCTTCACGAGCGATGTACAGGAGGTGCAGCGCCTGCTGAACGCCGAATACGCAGACGGCGGCGGTGATACACCGGAGGCGGTGACTGAGATCCTTTCGGAGACAATGAAGCGCGGCGATTGGAGTCAGGACACGAACAAGATTGCGTTCCTGATTTTTGATGCGCCCCCGCACGGCAATCCTTACGATGCAGATGCCGATTATTCCGAGCTGATCTCCTCTGTGATTGCGGCTGCCGCACAGGGCGTGCATCTGGTTCCGGTTGTCGCATCGAATGCCGAACGCGAGACAGAGCTGTTCGGGCGTGCCTGCGCGATTATGACCAACAGCAATTATGTTTTTCTGACTGATGATTCCGGTGTCGGTGACTCGCATCTGGAGCCGATTATCGGAGATTATGACGTCGAGCTGCTGCATGATATTATCGTGCGGAATATCCGTGCTGCTGCGCAATAACACAAATTTGAAACCGTACAAGGTGCAAGGTCGATCCTCATATAGAAAATATGCCCCGAAGCGCTGCAATCGTGCTTCGGGGCATTGTGTTTGTCTGTTCAGATCAATCACTTTATTCCGTGTCCGTTTGTTATTTTTCGTGCAGTGTCCGCAGGCAGTTTTCGCCGCGTTCAATCGCAACGATACCCGTGCGGCAGATCTCCATAATGCCGTAGCTTTTCATCAGTTCGATGAAGGCGTCGATTTTCGTGCTTTCACCGGTCAGCTCGCAGACGAGCGCCTGCGCGGAATAGTCCACGATCTTCGAGCGGAAGATTTCGACCGCAGTCATGATATCCTGCCGCGTTTCCGCAGAATTGCGCACCTTCAGCAGAAGGAGCTCGCGAATCACGGTCTCATTGGGGCTCAGCACCTCAACCTCTTTGACATCGTGGAGCTTTTCGAGCTGCGTGACGATGCGCTCCTTGATATCGTCGTCGCCGTGAAACGCAACGGTAATACGCGAAAATTTGGACGATTCGGTCTCACCGACCGTCAGGCAGTCGATGTTGAAGCCGCGCCGTGTGAACATGCCTGACACGCGGGAAAGGACACCGGAGATATTGGCGACCAGCACGCCGATCACATATTGCTGTTCCATTGAGCCCTCCTCACTTGATTTCCGTGATGATATCGTCGATTGAACCGCCGGGCGGAAGCATCGGAAGCACCAGCTCATCACAGTTCACGGCACAGTCAATGACAAACGGTCCGTCCTGCGAAAATGCAGCAGAAACAGCGGTTTCCAGTTCTGCCGGTGTGGATGCATGCATTCCCTGCGCGCCGAAGCCCTCAGCGACCTTGACAAAGTCGGTTTTACGGTTGAGCGTTGTCGCGGCATAATGCTGCTCAAAAAAGAGCGTCTGCCACTGCCGGACCATGCCGAGCACGCCGTTGTTCATGATGACGATGACGAGATTCGCATGCACGGAAACTGCCGTTGCCAGCTCATTCAGGTTCATGCCGAAGCTGCCGTCACCGGTGAACAGAACCGCACGTTTTCCCGTCGCGAGAAATGCACCGATTGCGGCGCCCATGCCGAAGCCCATTGCGCCGAGACCGCCGCTGGTGAGAAAGGTGCGAGGGTGCTTCAGCGGATAGCGCTGTGCTGTCCACATCTGATGCTGACCGACGTCTGTCACGATCACGGCATCGTCCTCTGCGGCACCGCTGACCGCATCAAGGATCTCGAAGTGCGTGAGGAATCCTGCGCGCTGCTGTCTGGCGTGGGAGGCAGCAGTGCGGCGGGCTTCTTCGGAGCGGAGTGCGGAGATGCGCGTATTCCAGCCCGGATGCATCTGCTGCGGAATGATTGCGGTCAGTCTGCGGAGCGCGTCCTTCAGATCGCCGCGGATTGTGAGCTGTGCAGAGATATTTTTATTCAGCTCGGCACCGTCGATGTCGATGTGAATGATCGAAAAATTCTTGGAGAAGCGCTCTTTCTGACCGGTTGCGCGGTCGCTGAAGCGCACGCCGAGTGCGATCACAAGATCGGATTCATCCTCCGCGACCGAAGCGGCATAGTGTCCGTGCATGCCCTGCATACCGAGAAAGCGCGGGTGACCGGAGGGCACCGCCGAAAGGCCCATCAGCGAGCAGCCCAGCGGGGCATCAAGCCGTTCTGCGAAGGCAAGCAGCTCCTCAGAGGCGTTTCCGGCAATTACACCGCCGCCGAAGTAAATATACGGGCGCTTCGCCGCGATGATGCGGTCGGCTGCCCATTGCAGTCTGTGATTTGAGGAACATCGCAGCGGTTCGGGTTCGACCGGCGCGTCGTGCGGTGTGAATTCGCAGGCTGCTTCCTGAACGTCCTTCGGAATGTCGATCAGGACAGGTCCGGGTCTGCCGGATTTGGCGATGCGGAATGCTTCCCGCATCGTATCTGCCAGCTCATTGACGTCCTTGACGATGAAATTGTGCTTTGTCACCGGCATGCTGACGCCGACGATATCGACCTCCTGAAAGCTGTCTCTGCCGATCTGGCTGCACGGGACATTGCCCGTGATTGCGACGACCGGAACGGAGTCGAGGTAAGCCGCAGCGATGCCGGTGATGAGATTGGTTGCGCCCGGACCGGAGGTCGCGATGACCACGCCGACCTGACCGGTTGCACGGGCAAAGCCGTCTGCGGCATGTGCCGCGCCCTGTTCATGGGCGGTGAGAATGTGCCGGATGCGGTCTTTGCGGCGGTAGAGGGCATCAAACAGATCGGTGACCTGTCCGCCGGGATAGCCGAATACGGTGCGGCAGCCCTGCTCTGTGAGTGTTTCTGCGACGATTTCTGCGCCTGTCAGTATCATGTTGTCACCTCCGGACAGGATATCTGCTGCTGAATGAGCAGCTGCTCAACGAGCTGTTTTGCGGCGCGGGGCGACCGTCCGCCGACGCCCTCTGCGAAGCGTTCTGCCTCCGCTGCGAGCAGATCATCGTCCATATCAAGCCCGCGCTGCTGTGCGATTGCCGAGACCAGCGCGAGATAATCGGGAAGATCCGGTTCCGAAAAGTTGATGCGCAGTCCGAAGCGTGCGGCAACTGAGCCGATCTCCTGCACGGTATCGTGCCGGTAACGGTCGTCGCCGGTGCGGTCTGAGTACCGCTCCCGCACAATCTGCCGGCGGTTGCTTGTGGCATAAATGACCGCATTTTTCGCGCGTGCCGTGACGGTGCCTTCGAGCGTCGCCTTGAGCGTGCCGAAGCTGTTGTCATCTGCGGAAAAGCTGAGATCATCAATGAACAGAATGAACTTGAGCGGATTATCATAGATCTGCTCGGTCAGTTCGGGGAGCTGTGTCAGCTGCTCTTTTGTGATCTGGATCAGCCGCAGCCCCTCGCTGAAGTATTCGTTGACGAGCGCTTTGACTGTCGAGGATTTGCCGGTTCCGGCATCGCCGCTGAGCAGCACATTCTGTGCGGGTTTTCCGCTGAGCAGTGCCAGTGTATTTTCGCGGACGGCACTGCGCTCGGCTTCATAGCCGATCAGGTCGTCCATGCGGATCGGATCCGGATGCAGCACCGGTACACAGCGACCTTCGCGCAGCACGAACATCGCATGCCGCGCAAACTTGCCGTAGCCGTATTTGCCGATATTCCGGACACGCTCCATATAGGCTTCATAGAAGTTGATGTCTGAGGTTTTCCATTCCGGCAGGACGCCGTAATAGGAGACCTCTCTTTGCAGCTCATGCGGTCTCAGGCGCGCAAGGCGCTGGAGAATTGCCAGCTCATTTTCCACGCAGGATTCCAGCAGCGGATCGACCTCATCGCCGCGGGCTTTTGCTGTGATATAGAAATTTTCGTCCTCACAGATCAGGCGGAAGATATATTCGGTGAGATTGGTGCTCTGGGTATACAGCCGCGAGATGAACTCGGTATACAGCCGAAGCTGAATGACCGGATCCATGGTTTCGGTATCAAGCAGACCTCTGAGCGGAAGTATGACCTCTTGCGTCATCAGCTTGCGGAAGACGACCAGTGAATTCAGGGACAGGTCAATTTCCTGAAGTTTTTTGTTTTTTATCATATGTTACCAGCTCCTGCGGGGTGCTTTTTCTGCTGCTTTTCAGCAGCGGCAGCGGCACGCTTTTCCTTGCGCAGCCGCTTCATTGCGGGCTTGAAGGCGTCATATGCCGCACAGTAGATGCGGTAGACGCGGTCGGCAGTTTCGGGTGCGCAGCGGTCGGCATAGACCGTTTCCTCAAAGCCTTCGAGCAGTTCGCTGAGATCGACCTGAAGGAATTTGCTCTGCTTGTCGCAGAGTGCGCGTGCAGTGAGTGCCGGATCGGCTTTCCACTGCTTTCTCAGGCGTTGGAATGCAGCCTGTACGGCAGCTGCATTGCGCAGTTTGCGGTACTTTCTGCGGAAAAGCTTTTCGCGGATCATCGGGATCAGCCATGCCAGCAGCAGAATTGCCAGCAGACCTGCTGCAAAGAGGAGCAGACCGGCATATTGCAGCGTGACCAGAACGCCGCTGACTGCGTTTGTTTCGTCGCCGGCCGAGAGTGCGGTCGCATCCATCATCATCCAGCCGTAGCCTGCGATATAGACATCGCAGAAGGCGTGTGCCTGGTTGGTCGTGATGAGATAGTTGTAGTCCCATGCGGAAGCGGTGTTATAGCCTGGGACGGAGCCGGGCGAATACTGTGACATCATATAGCCCTCAACATACCGTGCAGGGAGACCGGCGGCACGGCAGAGCTGCACCATTGCCGTCGCAAATTGATAGCAGACGCCTGCCTTGTCCCGGAACAGGAACGCTTCGACATTTGCCGGACGCGGCGCATCGAGCGAATAGGTATACTCGCTGCGGAGATAATCGCGGATTGCGGCTGCTTTGTCATAGTCAGAGGTTTTGCCCTCCGTGATCTGTGCAGCAAGTGCGCGGATTTCGTCGGTGATGTCCTCTGCATTCGCCTCAAGGTAGACATCAGTGGATAAATAGTTATGGCGCGCATCGTAGCATTGCGAAAAGTCGAGATCATCCATCATATACAGCTCGTCGATGAACTCGCCCCATGTATCGCTGCTGCTGACGCGCATCAGTGCCTGCGCTTCCTCTGTATTTGCAAAGGAATCGCTGAAATAGCGGGACTCCATGTATATCATGGGCACTGTTTCATTGTCTCCGCAGAAGACGATGCCGTTTTCATTCTGATAGAGCATCCGGATCATACTCGCCCAGGCGTCTGTGGTGTGGAGCGGAGCGGGCATCACGATCACATCAGACGGACCTGCCGCCGTGATCATTAAATTGTGCTGATAATCCCCCGCGGATTCTTCCGGTGTTTCCAGCAGTTCTTCCAGATGCCACTTTTCTGCAAAATCAGGATGCTTTTCTGCTGCCGTGCGCACCAGGCTGACCAGATCGGACGGAAGCTGATCGTTCGTCATGGTTTGCAGGCTCTTGCTGACTTCATAGTAACGGTAAATCGACGTATCCGGTTTTCCGTCAGTCGGGGAAGCCTCCCAGCGGTCGAATCCGTAGTTATAGTTTGTGAAGGTTCGGATGCGGAGATTCAGCGGTTCGTCCGCTTTGCAGTAATAGAGCGGGCGCGGGTAGGTCCGGGCGGAATAATTGCCGCCGTCGGAGACATCCGCAAAGCCGCTGATCGCGTTTTCGAGGTAGCTGGAGAGCCGCGACAGATTGACCATTGAGTCAAACGTGGTACGGTCCGCTTTGATCTCAGGCTTTGGCAGCACAAGGATCAGGATGCTTGATGCGGCAAGGAACATGCCGGCAGCAGGCAGAAACCGTTTGTCCAGCAGTTCGGGTCTGACATTGGAATAGGGGGATTTTTTCCCCGGAGCGGTGAGCTTGCTGACCGTGTCAGGCTGATACGGCTGTACAACATCGCTGTCCTCTGCGTGTGCCTGCCGGCAGTAGACCATTACGGCGAAATAGCAGAACAGCAGAATGATAATCGAGAGGACCGGCATGGTCTCATTTTCTTTGGCATAAATTGCAAACGGGAAGACCATGACAACAAACGACATCAGGACGCGGTACCGCACGAAGGTGAAGTAATATGCGATCGACGCGATGAAAAACGTGAACAGCAGGAACAGTGCGAGGACATATCCGGGATATGAATCGTTCATGATCGACTGCGGCGTGAAGAACCAGACCCAGAACTGAATCCGCGTTCCGCTGCCGGAGGGACCGAACGTGACTGTATTGTAGCCCAGATCGGTCAGAATTCTGACTGCGCCGAGAAAGAGCAGACCGCAGAGCAGGTATGCAGCCGACCCGATGAACATATGCTGCTTCATGTAGTCGAACAGGCGGAACAGTCCTGCCTGAATCACGATCGAGAGCAAAATCCAGACCGGTGTCCAGAGCGGGGCATAATGGTAGAGAATGCCGGCGACAACGGTCACGGAGAACAGCAGGGGAATGCGCTTTGGCTGGATCAGCCAGTTTAGCAGACGGCTGAGCACAGGGCTGCGCTGCAGAATATTCGTGTTTGCCAATTCATATCACCACACTTTTTGTAGGGTTGTAAGACTGCCGGCACAGCGTGCGGCGGTCAGCTCTCTCCGCCTGCCTGCAAGAGCTGATGCTCAGCGGTCACGAGCCAGAGAGAGCCGTTTTTCGGAACAGTAAACTGATCTGCGTCCTGCTCCGGTACAGCGAGATAGAGCGGCTTTGGGAAGCGCTCAAGCGCTGTCATGGTATTGGCACCGGTATGTGTTGTGAAGAACAGCAGCAGTGCGCTGCCCTCCTGCATCAGCTCCGGCGGAATGACCGGCAGACCGCTGAGCGCTTCTTCCGGACGGCAGCCGCCCCGAAGCAGATTGATGGACTCAACGGTGAGCTGTTCGGGATTTTCCACGGAAATACTGTTCCATGCGCCGGCCTGATCGGCATAGGACAGCTTGCAGGGGTAACCGTATTTTGCGCAGAGCATCAGAAAGCCCAGCGCTGTCTCGATCAGCTCCTCCTCGGTTCTCAGGCGGGTTTCCGGAGGCAGCTCCCGCAGGTCTCTGCGGAAATCCAGTACAACAGAGAGCCGTGCGACCGCGATCGGTTCGTCCTTCCGCACCATAAGATGCCGCCGCTTGGAGGACAGCTTCCAGTTGATGCGTTTGAGTGAATCGCCGGGGATGTAGTCGCGGTGTTCATAGCCGGGCGTAGCAGAGGCGGAGGAGACCGGTGCAGATTCACTTTCCTCGTCGGCATCGGCAACGGCAGTCGTGACCGTCCGGAACAGGGCATTGCCGGCTTTCAGCTCCGGAATGTCGGGTGTCACCAGCAGTGTCTCCGCGCAGGTGAGCGGCAGCCTGAACCGGAACATTGAGAAATAATCCGAGAGCTGCACCTGCTCCAGCGATACAGTGCCCGCGCCGCAGAAGCGGGTTGTGACCGGAATCCGGTATTCTGCTTCGCGCTCGGTGCTGAGCGCAAGGCAGAGCGGGAGTGCATCCGGTGTCAGCATGGTTCTGCGGTTTTTGCGCCATTTGGAATAGTTGAGTTTGGCGATCAGGGAACCGTCAGAAGACGGACGCGGCGGCGGTTCCTTGGCATTGGGGTTCAGCGGTGCGAAATGCGCATCCGTTTTGAGGATGAGGCGCAGAAAGGGCATCGGGAGCGGCGTGTCCTTTTCGAGTAAGATGACCGCAGTCTCGGTGCGCTGTTTTGCTGCGGAATCGGGCAGCTTCAGGCTGATGCGGATTTTGTTGCGCACATACAGGGTCATAATGAGCGACAGAACCGGCATCAGAATCAGAAACGCGAGCATCATCACGCCGATCGCACCGTCCATATAGAGCATAAAGATGACCGCAATGCCGATCGCACAGAAATATCCGACCGTCATTTCGCGGATTCCATCGGCACGGGAACGGTATCGAGAACATCTTTCACGACACTGCCCTGATCGCTGAGCTGCGATTTGCCCTTGGGGGAGAGGATGAGTCTGTGCGCAAGGACGTTTTCCGCGATTGCCTTGACGTCATCGGGAAGAACGAAGTCTCTGCCGCTGAGGAAGGCGTTTGCTTTGGCGGCTTTATAGAGCGCAATGGAGCCGCGGGGCGAAGCGCCGAGCGTCAGTGCTTCATGCTTGCGGGTTGCGGCAACAATGCGGAGAATGTACTGTTTTACATTATCGGAGACAAAGATTTTTTCGACCTCAGTCTGCAAGCGGAGAATGTCCTCCGGATGCAGGGCAGGTTCGGTGATATTGCTGAGCGGATTGTGATGCTCTGTACGGGAGAGAATCTGAAGCTCCTCCTCCTCGGATGGGTAGCCCATGCTGACGCGCATGAAGAAACGGTCCATCTGTGCTTCCGGAAGATGATAGGTGCCGTAGGTTTCGACCGGATTCTGTGTTGCAAGCACCATGAACGGCTGCGGGAGCGTATGGGTCACGCCGTCGATCGAGATCTGATGCTCCTCCATGACCTCAAGCAGTGCGGACTGCACCTTCGGGGAGGCGCGGTTGATCTCGTCAGCAAGCAGAAAATTGCACATTGCGGCGCCGGGGCGGTACTCCAGTTCAAACGTATTCTGGTTGACCATAGAGTAGCCGGTGATATCGGAAGGCATGATATCCGGTGTCAGCTGGATTCGGTTGAAGCTGCCGCCGATTGAGCGGGAGAGCGCGGCTGCAAGCTGTGTTTTGCCGACGCCGGGGACGTCCTCAATGAGAATATGACCGTTGCAGAGCAGACCGGCAACGACACAGCGGATGACCTGATCCTTTCCGACGATGACCTTGCCGATGCTGTCTGTCAGCTTTTTTATATCACTATGCATAGCAGAAACCTCACAATCGTATAGAATTACCATTATATTATAGCATATTATATTGAAAAGTGCAATGGGAGATGCAAAAAAGTCTCAGAATGAAATCATCGGAGCCGCGCAAAGGCGGCGCCGTGACGCAGGGCATCCTTTTCTGAATTCATACAAATTCCCGCGCTTACCGGTCAGTTTTCAGACCTTTTTGGCTTTTCATCTTGCGGGAACGGCACGCTTATGCTATGATATACACGATGCAGGGTTCTCCATAAGCTCTGCCATCATCCTTACAAAAGCAATGCTGCGCGGTATGCATTTTTTGCTGCCGCGCAGCATTGTTTTTCAAGTAAAATCAAGACTTGTCCCGGTAAAATTCCGACAACTCTGCTGCA
>CAMNAY010000023.1 GCA_946531975.1 uncultured Ruminococcus sp.
AGACATTTGGGGCAGGATGGAAAAGAATTCATACAAAATCACAAAAATCCGAATGCTGATTGACTTTCAGATCAATTTATGCTATACTGAAATAGAATTCCCGTGTTGTGTCGTTTTTAGGAGGAAGGTTTATGAATATCTGGCATAAGATCAATCCGAAGCGCATCACACCGGACGACTTCGTTGCAGTCGTCGAAATTCCCAAGGGAAGCAAAAATAAATATGAGCTGGACAAGGAGACCGGTCTGATCAAACTCGACCGCATTCTGCATACATCCACGCATTACCCCGCAAATTACGGTCTGATTCCGCGTACCTACGCCGATGACAACGACCCGCTGGACGTATTGGTGCTGTGCTCCGAAACGCTCTTTCCTATGACGCTGGTTCGCTGTTATCCGATCGGCGTCATTCGTATGCTCGATCAGGGACACCGTGACGACAAAATCATCGCGATCCCGTTTGATGACCCCAATTACAACAGCTATACGGATATCGCTGACCTCCCCTCCCACATCGTCGAGGAGATGATCCACTTCTTCTCCGTCTACAAGGAGCTGGAGGGCAAATCGACCGCTGTCGATCAGTTCGGCGATGCCAATGAAGCGAGAAACATTATCCGCGCAGATATCGACCGCTATATTGATTGCTTCTGCAAGTAACTGAACAGGGCATCCGCTCTGTTAGTATAGATGAAAAAGTGAAGATGTGAAAGGATGTTTCAGACTATGACCGCTGCTGCTACTGATGCTCTTTATCAAAACACGAAAAGTGTTGCGCCGATCGGCATTATCGCCATGACCGGTGCAGAACAGCTTGCACAGAAGATCGACAGCTACCTCGTCCGCTGGGCAAATGAAAACGGCTTTCCGGATAAAAGCTATCTGATCGAATGTGAATGCCCGCGCTTCGCCTCCGGCGACGGAAAGGGACTCATCAAGTCCACAATCCGCGGACTGGACCTGTTCATTGTCATTGACGTCGGAAATTATAGCTGCACTTACAAGATGTTCGACCGTGTGAACTCCATGTCTCCGGACGACCACTATCAGGATCTGAAGCGTATCATTCAGGCTGCCTCCGGCAAGGCACACCGCCTGAATATCATCATGCCGCTGCTTTACGGCGGCAGACAGCACCGCAGAAACTACCGTGAATCCCTCGACTGTGCCTGCGCATTGCAGGAGCTTCAGGCTATGGGCGTGGACAATATCATCACCTTCGACGCACATGACCCGCGTGTCAACAATGCGGTTCCGCTCATGGGCATCGACAATGTCATCCCGTCCTATCAGGTTCTGAAGACCATGCTGCGCACCTTCCCCGACCTCGATATGTCGCCGGACAAATTCATGGTCATCAGCCCGGATGAAGGCGCACTGGGCAGAAACATGTACTATGCAACAATGCTCGGCGTCAATCTCGGCATGTTCTACAAGCGCCGCGATTACTCCAGAGTCGTTGACGGCAAGAATCCGATCGTTGCACATGAATATCTGGGCAATCCGGTCGAAGGCAAGACGGTGTTCGTCGCAGACGATATCATCGCGTCCGGCGGCTCCATGCTGGACCTCGCAGAAAACCTCAAGGCACGCGGCGCATCCCGCACCATCGCATATGCGACCTACGGTCTCTTTACACACGGTCTTGAGAAGTTCGATGAAGCTTACAAGAACGGCGTTCTTGATGCCGTGTTCGGCACAAACCTCACCTACCGCATGCCGGCTCTGCTGGAGCGCGAGTGGTTCCATGAGGTCGATGTCTCCAAGTATGCTGCATATTTCATCGCTGCAATCAATCACGATGTTTCGATCACAACGGTCATCAATCCGCATGACAAGATCGAAGCTCTGCTCGCAAAGCAGCGCGGCGAGAAGGCATAATTCCAATATCAGAAATAATCCCCGCACCGTTCATGATCTGACGGCGCGGGGATTTCTTATAACAGTGCGCAAATAAAGGAGGCTTTCATTCCAAAGCCTCCCCTTATTTGTTATTTAATTGTGACGGTATAGTAGAGGGAACCATATATCAATGCAGCTGACCGCCGCATTTGTTAGGAGATCATAATCATATGGGTACCATATGCCTCTCGGATCTCCAGCGAACCGACACCCCGCCGTGCTTTGGAGCATCGCCGCAAAGAGGATCAATCCCTTCCCGTCTTGTCAATGACGACTGTACCATTTGATCGGCGGCCGCTGATTGCCGTGCATGATCTTCTATGCAGTCAAGCAATCTCCGCCGGTGACTGTACCTGTTACAGTCCATTCACAACCTCTTGCTGAATTACGGCTGTGCTTCGGCACGCAGACTTACCACTCCGTCGAGTAGCAGTTTTCTGTGCCGGTTTCCATATCGGAACTGCACGTGCATAGCCGGTTCACCCTTGTGCATGCTGCACAGCACCGGCGGCAAAGCGTGCGAAAATGTCACACAGAAAACGCTGCGATTCGATTGCACGAGCCTTCGTCAATGACCGGGATGACTTCTGCCATTTCCATTGGGCTCACACACCTTTCTGAATCGGATTTAGCGGCAGGATCCCAACGCGTCTGCACACGCTTGTCACGGGAGCCGATCCGGAGACCGACCGGAAACGCCGCCTGATTCTGTATAAAGATCAGCGAAATTGGCAGGATAAAAGCACCAAACAGGCAATTTATGATCTGTACCGTTCCTGTTTCGCTTCGGTAAGGTCTGTGCTGTTCTTTATGGTCTTATTATAGCACATTCTTCGTCATTTGTCAATAGTTTTCTGCAACTTTTTTCATTTTTATTAGAGTTATTTTGAGAAAATAAGGGCTTGACATTTTGAGGAAAATGCGGTAAAATAGAGGTATGCGGTTTGTGCCGTAAATATATGTCCGGATTCGTCCGGCAGAATGGAGAATCATATGCTTGATCAGAACACACCGAACGAACTGGATGAACTGAATGATACACCTGAACTTTATACACTGGTTGATGAAGAAGGCAACGAGAAGCTGTTCGAGCTGATCGACGTCCTTGAGGAGAACGGCAAGGTTTATTTCGCGCTGATCCCGCACGTTGAGGATCCGGAGGAGCTTCTGGAGGGCGAGTGCGAGCTGGTCGTTCTTTCGGTTGCATCCGGTGAGGACGGCGAGGATATTCTGGAGCCGCTGGAGAGCGACGAGGAGTATGAGCGCATTTCCCAGATCTTCATTGACCGCCTCGATGCGGACTATGACGATGAAGACGAGGATGAAGCTCAGCAGTCTGAGTGATTCTATCCAAAATTCAGATATATTTTTGTGAAATTTACCCATTGATTTTTTCCTGAAATCATGGTATACTAATCACAACAAGGAAAGAACATTCTGCCTTGTACGAGCAAGCCTGATTTGATATAATCCAACATTTGTGAATAGGGAATCCAGCTCTGTGTCAGAATTGCAGGCCTCCCGCTTCGGCGGTAGCAGGGAGCATGAGAGGCACAGGCAGATACCCACCTGCTTCGGGCGGGTTTTATTCTTCGGGCGACGGCAAGGCGGACCTTTAAAAATAACAGGCGGATTCTATGCGGAATCCGCCTGTTTTTTGCTGTCCGTTGTTCCGGATGTCTGCACCGCTCCCCTCTCCGCATACTTTATGTTATAGTATCCGCGGTTGCATTTCCGGCTGTTTTCTGTTATAATAGGAAAGTCCTCCAAAAAAATCCGCAATTTTTGTGACGCCGGCATTCCTGCTGCTGTCAATAATATTAGAGGGACCTCAAAGGACGTCAAATCTACGAAAGGAGATGACTGTATGCACAGCATCACGGACGAACAAATCGTTTCACTCTACTTTGACCGCGACCAGCAGGCAATCGCGCATACACAGCAAAAATACGGCGGACTTTGCCGCAGCATCGCAAACAGCATTCTCGGCAACCATGAAGACGCAGAGGAGTGCCTGAACGATGCCCTGCTGAAAATGTGGGATTCGATCCCGCCGGCAAAGCCAAAGAGCCTGATCGCATACCTGTCCGTTGCTGTCCGCAATCTCGCCTGTAACCGCAGAGCATCCAACCGTGCAGAAAAACGCGGCGGCGGCGAGGTCGCAGCAGCACTGTCTGAGATTGAGAATATTCTCGCTGCACCGGATAACCCGGAACAGGTGATCGACAAAATGGCGCTCAGTGATGCGATCAACCGGTTTCTGGACGGACTCCCCGCAGAAACAAGAGTCATGTTCGTCCTGAGATACTGGAGCAATCTCAGCATCAAAGAAATCGCGGATAAATGCTGTGTCGGTCAGAGCAAGGTCAAAATGACGCTTCTTCGTACCCGAAACGACCTGAAATCGCAGCTTGAAAAGGAGGGCATCTTATGAACGAAAAAGATTACATGGACACCATGCGGCATATCCGCAAGGAGTATATAGACGAAGCAATGAAATGGAACGGTGCTGAGCGCAGACGAAACCGTATCATCCGCCGCATGACGATCGGCATCGGCTCGATTGCCGCCGCGATCGCTGTCACAGTCGGCGTGATTGCATACGGCGCACGCGACAAACACATGCGCACGGCAAATTCCGAGCTGCTTCAGGATTCCGAGCAGAATTTTCTCGGCGGTTACGGTGAGATCAAAGGCTATCTCGGCAGCGGCGGCATGACCGTTCTCTGCGACCGCTCCCGCACCTATTTCCAGCGCAATCTGTATGATGTGACCGCGTATAGCAGCGGCGATAACAAGATCAAATTCATGGCGGAAAACTGCGGTGTGCTGACCGACGGCGAGCGCCTCTACAAGGCGGACGGACTGTCACTCTCCGTCATCGACAGCAGCGGTGAGAAATCCGATTTCTTTACGCTGACAGAGGAATGCTCCGGTTATGCTTTGGTTCAGAATTCTGAGGATCTGTTCCGGTTCACAAACGTGATGCACCTCTCCGGCGATTATTACGCGATCGCCTACGATGTGCCGCTGGACAGCAGCACGGTCTATCATACAGTGATCTACGATGCAAAGCAGAAGAAGCTCGTCACGACATCCGCTTTGCAGGATATCTGTGCTGCACCGGACGGTTCGGGCTGGTATGACCACGGCATCACGAATGTAGCGGACAGCATTCTTCTGTACCGTTTCAGCGATCCCGAAAACTATGAGGCAGTCTACCGCAGAGAGCTGGATCAGAATACTGTGGAAACGATCAGCGACTACACGGTTTCCGGCAGCAAGATCTGCTATACGCTGAACGATCCGAGCACCAGCGGCTTTGCATATGAGCAGTACGATATGCAGACCAGCGAGACCAAATCGCTGTTCCGCGGCGAGAGCGATACCCGCTATTTCATCGGCGGTGACACGCTCTATGAGGTCAGCTTCGACGGCAGCGAGGTCGTCTATGCAGAGATGACGCTCGACGGAACCGGCAGAAAAGAGCTGTTTCGCGCACCGTCCGCCGATCTGTTCCCCGGCGAAAGCTACACCTACCGCACAACGCTCCCTTACGATTTTATCCGCACTGACAGCGCACTGTATGTCTCGACCGCAACGCTCGCCACCGACAATCTCCACATCATCCGCATCGACAATGCGACCGGCGAAAGCGCGCTGCTGACCGGTGAACCGACAGTTGCCCCGACAACGGTACCGGTTGCATCAGAGGGCTATGTCACACCCGAAAGCGGCGATCTGGCGGTCTACTATATCCCGCCTGAGCATTTCAGCAGCGGCCTTGAAGATGTGGATATCTACCGGATGCTGCCGATCCGCGATGCCGCAGATACAACGCTCGACACGGATGCGATTGTGAATTCCCTGCCGCTGATGGGCGCCTGCTGGAATGATGACTTCGATCCGGAATCGACCGGCACGCTGACCATGCAGAATATCCGCGATCTCGCCGCAGGATGCGCAACCTATAACGAATTTGATCAGAAACTTCAGGAAAAGCTGACATGGGCATGCGCATGGGGCTCCGGCATTGTCCGGATGGAATACTGGCTCGACCCGCAGGGCAAAGAGCTGGTGCTGACATCGGGCTTCGGCGCGTATCTGCTGCACTTTGAGGAGGATTTCGACGAGGGCACGGGTCAGTATTACTATGAATTCCTGAAGCTCGGCGCAGCGGGCAGTCAGCCTGCCGTCACCGGCACAACAGAACCCACCCGGAAGGATATCACGGAGATCACGTCCGATACAACCGCAAAGAGCGAAGTCAACAACGAACTGAATGACCTCGGCGGTCACGGAAAGCTCCGCAGCTTTGATGCGACTTTCTCGAATATTCCCAACGGTTTCCTGTATGATGATGATTATATCTATGATATGAGCACAAGAAGCCGCCTCAAAATCAGCAGCGGCTCGGAATTGATGATGCCGATCTGCGAAAAAGAAGGCTGTCAGCATAATACGCCGGATTGCCCGCAATATAAGATCGACCGCTATCAGGTCAGAACTGAGTCCAGATATCAGCAGACCGGTGACTTCTCGCTGAGCCGCATCAATGCAGACGGCACAGCGACAGAGCTGCTGCGCATCGCGCAGAGCGCAAACGGCGGCGTCTTCAATCGCTTCACTTATTCTTATGTCACCGAGGTGAGCGGCGGCAGCACGCTGTTCATCCGGGGAGAGGGCGAGCGCCGCGATGAGCAGGGCAACGGCAATCCGTATCAGGAGATCGTCCTGCTGTACCGCCTGTCCGACGGACATGTGACCTATCTGACCGATCAGCACGCACCGCTCGCCGTCTTCGGCGATGACAGCATTAACTGGGGTCTCAGCAGACATGCGTATGATGATGACAGCGCGATCTGGGCACCCTATTACGGCGGAGAGCACACGCAGATGCTGCGCATTGATGCAGCAACCGGCGAGCGCACGTATGTGGATGTTCCCGACCTGAACTCCGAGCAGTGGACCGTACTGAACGGAAAGCTCTGGTATCGCAGCAGCGAGGACAAATGGGTCAGCCTCGACCTCACGACAAAAGAGAAGGAGACCCTCTGTGATTTCCCGGAATTCGGAGGAATTGATGCACAGTTCTTTGCCTTTGAAGACATGATTCTTCTCGAAGATTATGAGACCGGTGTGATCTATGCCTATGACCACACGCTCACCCGCAAAAAGGAAGTCATCTTCAACGACAACGGTCAAACCGGTCAGGCTTATCTGTGGGCGCTCAGAAGGGACAATCATTCCTATACCGGTCTGGTCAATATCGGCGAAGCATTGTTCATGGTCTTCAGCTTCCCCGCATTCACATAACACACACAGCCCGAAGGCGGTAAAAAACCGTCTTCGGGCTTCCTGCTGTCCGGTACCGTTTTTCTTTTACTTTTTCTCGCTTTCCCTATTGCGTTTTCGGCTGTAATGTGTTATAATATATGTATCTGCCTGATCGAGAATCGGCAAAAATGCGAAAGGAAGAATAAACCTATGTTCAATGATCTGATTGATACCATTGGCTATGTCGCAAAATGTGACCCTGCTGTCGGTGAAGCAATGCAGAAGGAGCTTGCAAGACAGCGCCGCAATCTGGAGCTGATTGCCAGCGAAAATATCGTTTCTCCGGCTGTTATGGCTGCTATGGGCAGCGTGCTGACCAATAAGTATGCGGAAGGCTATCCCGGCAAGCGCTACTACGGCGGATGTGAGTGCGTCGATATCGTCGAGGATATCGCAATCGAGCGTGCAAAGGAGCTGTTCGGCGCAAAGTTCGCAAACGTGCAGGCACACTCCGGCGCACAGGCAAATACTGCTGTGTACTTCGCACTGCTCCAGCCCGGCGATACCGTTCTGGGCATGAGCCTTGCACACGGCGGTCACCTGACCCACGGCTCTCCTGTCAACCTCTCCGGCAAGTACTACAACTTCCTGTCCTACGGCGTCGGCGATGACGGCCGTCTGGATTACGACGCAGTCGAGGCGCTCACCAAGGAGCATCACCCGAAGCTGATCGTTGCAGGTGCTTCCGCTTATCCGCGTGCCATTGACTTTGCACGTCTCGCTGAGATCGCACACAGCAACGGCGCACTGCTGATGGTTGATATGGCGCATATCGCAGGTCTGGTCGCAGCAGGACTGCATCAGTCCCCTGTCGGCTATGCAGATGTCGTCACCACGACAACGCACAAGACCCTCCGCGGTCCGCGCGGCGGTCTGATCCTCACCAACGACGAGGAGCTCATCAAGAAGATCAACAAGGCGATCTTCCCCGGCATTCAGGGCGGCCCGCTGATGCACGTCATCGCAGGCAAGGCTGTCTGCTTCGGCGAGGCACTGAAGCCTGAGTTCAAGGCATATGCACAGCAGATCGTTGACAATGCACAGGCACTGGCAAAGGGTCTGCTCGACCGCGGCTTCGATCTCGTCTCCGGCGGCACCGACAATCACCTGATGCTCGTTGACCTCCGTCCGGTTCACATCACCGGCAAGGAGATGGAGCACCGTCTCGATGAGGTCTATATCACCGTCAACAAGAATGCAATCCCGAACGATCCGGAGAAGCCGATGGTCACCAGCGGCATCCGCGTCGGTACACCGGCTGTCACCACCCGCGGCCTCAAGACCGAGGACATGGAGAAGATCGCTGAATACATGTACCTGACTGCGACCCAGTTCGAGACCAAGGCGGACGAGATCCGCGAGGGTGTCTCTGCACTGTGCGCAAAGTACCCGCTCTACGAATAATACCAGCTTTCATTATTCTACAATTTCACGACTCAAAAAATCAGGCAGGACAGCAAGCAAATGCTGTCCTGCTTTGGCGCGTATGACCATTTTTACAGAAAGAGGTTTGACAAATCATGGATTTTGATGTGATGCAGATTTTACTGGACTGCGGCATCATTCTGTTTGCAACAAAAGCGGTCGGCATGCTGACGCGAAAGCTCGGTCTGCCGCAGGTCGTCGGCATGATCATCGCCGGTCTGCTGATCGGTCCGGCACTGTTCGTGCATACCGGCTTCTCCGGTCTGATCCACCCGACAGAAGCGGAAATGAATGTCCTCAAGAGCTTTTCTCAGATCGGCGTCGTCTTTATTCTGTTCTCCAGCGGTCTGGAAACGGATTTCCGCGAGATGAAGCGGAGCGGCATTGCGGCATCCTGTATCGCACTCGCCGGCGTCATAATCCCGATCGCGCTGGGTACACTGACAGCACTGCTGTTCATGGGCGGACTGTCAGAATTTCACAATCACGAAAAGCTCATGAATGCGCTGTTTGTCGGATGTATTCTCTCCGCGACCAGCGTGGGCATCACCGTCGAGACGCTGCGTGAGCTGGGCAAGCTGAAAACAAAGATCGGCACGACCGTCCTCAGCGCGGCAATCATCGACGACGTCCTCGGCATCATCGCGCTCAGCCTGATCACCGGTCTGGGCGGCGAAGGCAGTGTCACAGACACGCTCCTGCATGTCGCGGGCTTCTTTGCATTCACCGTCGGCATCGGCTGGCTGATGCGCAAAGGCTTCGGTCTGCTGGTAAAAATCTACCCGCACAAGCGCCGCACCAGTATCTTTGCATTCGCTGCATGCTTCTTCTTCGCCTATGCCGCAGAGGAATTCTTCGGCATTGCCGCCATTACCGGCGCATACATGGCAGGTCTGATGCTCTCCGGTCTGGGCGACAGCAACTTCGTTGACCGCAAGGTCATCGTTTCGGGCTACATGTTCTTTACGCCGATGTTTTTTGCGTATATCGGCATCAGTGCAGACTTCAGCGGCTTCCGTCCGTCGAGCATGTGGTTTGTGCTGGCATTCGTTGCCGTCGGCATTCTCGGAAAGATCATCGGCTGCGGCGCAGTCGCCCGCTGCTTCAAATACAACAAAAAAGAATCGCTCGCAGCAGGCTTTGGCATGATTGCCCGCGGCGAGGTCGCGCTCGCAGTCTATGCGACCGGCTCTGTGCTGATCTCCAAAGAGGGCGGCATCGACCCGCTCGTCGCAACCATTTTCCTCATCATCACCAGCTCGATTCTCTGCCCGATCTTCCTGAAGCTTGTCTTCCGCGGGCATCAGTCGGCAGAGCTTGCGGCAAGCACGCCGCATGCCGTCACGATTTCTTCCGAAGCAATCGAGAATGTGCATCATGATCTGGACGCGGAGCCGGATGAACCGGACGAGCTGCACCACAACGATGAAAACGCTAAAAAATCCACCAATCATACTCACACAAAGAGGAGCTGAATCCGCATGGAAATCTATGATCTCTACGATGCCGACCGTGTCCCGCTGAACCGCACAGCCGTCCGCGGGAAGGGTGTTCCGGAAAACTGTTACCACATCGTCATCCATATCTGCATCTTCAGCAGCAGCGGCGAAATGCTGATTCAGAAGCGGCAGAAAGGGAAAGCAAACTGGCCGGATTTCTGGGATCTTTCCGTCGGCGGCACAGTCTCTGCCGGTGAACGCAGCGGCGAAGGCGCAGAGCGCGAGCTGCATGAGGAGCTGGGGCTTGACCTGCCGCTCCGCAATATGCGCCCGTACCTGACAATCCACTATGAAACCGGCTTTGACGATGTCTATGTGCTGACGCATGATGTTGCGGTCAGTGACCTGACCCTTCAGCAGGAGGAGGTTCAGGAGGCAAAGTGGGCGACGCTCGCAGAGATCGAATCCCTGCTTGACGCGGGGCAGTTCGTACCGTACCGCAAGGAATTCATCCGGCTGCTGTTCGCGCTTCGGAGCGGACGCGGTACATGCAGAAAGGAGCGCTGAACACGATGAAGCTGATTCTGGCGAGCGGTTCTCCGCGCAGAAAAGAGCTGCTCGAAAAATTACAGATCCCGTTTGAGGTGATCGTTTCTGACTGCGATGAGACCCTGACCGACGAGATTCCCGCAGAGCAGGCTGCGGAGGTTCTGGCGGTCCGGAAGGCTGCCGCCGTTGCAAAGACACACCCCGAAGCGGTCGTGATCGGCGCAGACACGACCGTCATTCTCGGCGATGAGATTCTCGGCAAGCCGAAGGATGAAGCCGACTGCAAACGGATGCTCTGCATGCTCTCAGGCGCGGCACACAAGGTCATTACCGGTACGGCTGTGTTCTGGGAGGGGCATTCCTTCAGCTTCTCTGAGGAGACACTCGTGCAGTTTTACCCGCTTTCAGAGGACGATATCAATGCCTATGCTGCGAGCGGGGAGCCATATGACAAAGCCGGTGCCTACGGCATTCAGGGGCTTGGGAGCCTGCTTGTCCGCGGCATTCACGGCGATTACTTCAATGTTGTCGGGCTGCCGATCGCAAGGCTGCGTCATGAACTGAAGCGGCTCGGCATCCTGTGATTCATGCTGAAACAGAAAACACCCGCAGGTGAATGAAGCCTGCGGGTGTTTTTGGATTCAAATTATCGGTAGGAAGCAATGATTTCTTCTTTCTGCATTCCGGTTCTTCCTGCACAGTCATACTCCTCATGGAACAGCTGTGTCGGCTGATTGACCGGAACGACATGGCGTCCGCCGGCATGCTTGTACGCGGTGATCCGGAAGCAGACGCGCTCCGGCTCAACTGCATCGAGCATAATGGACATATCGCCCTCTGTCTGCTCCGTTCCGATCAGTCTGCTTGCTGCCGAGAACTGGTAGATCTGCGGAAGACCGTAAGAATACGTATGCATGATTGTCAGCACGGGCTTGCGCTTCTCTGCGATCTGCTGCTCAAACGGCGTATCGCGGAAGGCATCCTGTGCGATCAGCTCCGGTGTCACCGGCATGTTCAGATTTTTCAGTCTGGCACAGCCGGAGAAGGCACCGCTGCGGATGGCATGCAGCGAGCGCGGCAGCGTGACCGATTCCAGCGCGGCGCAGTTATGAAA
>CAMNAY010000024.1 GCA_946531975.1 uncultured Ruminococcus sp.
GAATCTTGAGGGCCATTATCTGGACGAATCCGACCGATGGGATAGTGATACAGAGTACATCTATTATTCTTGTCTTCCTGTGTTCTTTGATGATGGCTCGTTGGATTATTCGAATGGCGATCCGGTCGGGCGGCGTATTGTGGAGGCACATACCGAGCCGGACACAGGCTGGCAGGTCTGTACCGCGGACTGGAAGTCGATTGTGTGTATGGAAGATATGTGTGTAACCGTTACCCTCACAGTCTCGGAGGGCGCCGACACAGATACATACAGCGAACGGATGGGAAGAATTGCGGATGCATTCAAAAGCTGTTCAGATCAGCCGGAATCCGGCAGATCCGGTCGTTTTCTGTTGAAACAGGAATACGATTATGAGCATTTATATACAAAGATGTTTCTGTTCGGCGAGGAAACCGACACAGAGGACGATTTGCGCAAGGAGATCGCAAGCCGCTTAATCGCGAAATATCAATAATCTGTTTGGAGGTGCTGCATATGGCAGAGGACATGCATCCGCACAAGTACAAGAAGATCGTCGTGCTGGTATCAGGCGGCGGAACGAATCTTCAGGCACTGATCGACGCGCAGAACCGCGGAGAGCTTGGGAACGGCAGGATCACCTGCGTCATCAGCTCGAAGCCGGACGCCTATGCGCTGGTGCGTGCAAAGAACGCGGGAATCCCGTCCCGCGTGATTCAGCGGAAGGCGTTTCCGGACACCGCAGCGTACAGTGCGGCGATGCTGGAGGCGTTTTATGAGGAGTATGCCGATCTGATCGTGCAGGCGGGATTCATGACGATTCTCGACGAAACGATCTGCCGCGCCTACCCGAATAAGATGATGAATGTACATCCGGCGCTGATTCCGAGCTTCTGCGGCAAGGGCTATTACGGTCTGCATGTGCATGAAGCGGCGCTGGAAAAGGGCGTGAAGGTGACGGGCGCGACGGTGCATTTCGTGACAGAGGTGTGCGACGGCGGACCGATCATTCTGCAAAAGGCAGTTGATATCAGGCAGGACGATACGCCGGAGACCCTGCAGCGCAGAGTCATGGAGGAAGCGGAGTGGAAGATTTTGCCGCAGGCAGTTAAGCTGTTCTGCGAGGGCAAACTCACAGTCCGCGGCAATAAAGTCTATATCAAAGAATAACAGCGATTCATTCAAACCGTATCAATCCGGCAAAGCCGGTGAATCAGTATGGAGGGTATTACAATGGCAATGATTTCACTTGCACAGGAACTTCAGAGCAACAGTTATCCGGGCAGAGGCATCATCCTCGGCAGATCAGCGGACGGCAAGCACGCGGTTGCAGCGTACTTCATCATGGGAAGAAGCGAAAATTCCCGCAACCGTATTTTCGTACCGGACGGTGCGAACCTGAAAACACAGGCGTATGACGAGAGCAAATGTACCGACCCGTCTCTCATCATCTACTCGCCGGTGCGCGTGCTGGGCAATAAGACAATCGTCACAAACGGCGACCAGACCGACACCATCTATGAGGCAATGGATCACCAGTTCACCTTTGAGCAGGGACTCCGTGCCCGCAAGTTTGAGCCGGATGCTCCGAACTACACCCCCAGAATCTCCGGCATTATCCGCTGCGAGAAGGGCGGCTTCAATTACGCACTGAGCATCCTCAAGAGCGCGGAAGGCGACCCGTCCTCCTGCCAGCGCTTCACGTTCTCCTATGAGAACCCGATCGCGGGTCAGGGTCACTTCATCCACACCTATGTCGGTGACGGCAACCCGCTGCCGAGCTTTGTCGGCGAGCCGAAGCTTGTCGCAATTCCCGATGATATCGACGGATTTACCGATCTGCTCTGGAACAGCCTGAATGCAGACAACAAGATTTCGCTGTTTGTGCGCTATATCGACCCCGCAACCGGCAACGCGACCAGCAAAATCGTCAACCGCTACGGCAATAAGCCGAAGGAGTAATCTGATCGCTTGATTCTGATGAACAGGAGGCGAAACCGCATGAAAAAGAAACTGTTATGTCTCTCCGCCGCGCTGGCAATGCTGCTCGCACTGCCCGCCTGCGGAAAAAAGGATGATGCATCCTCCGGTGCATCCTCTGCCGCATCCCCGTCCTCACAGGCAGGAAACGGCGAAAGCAGCAGCGAAGACACCCCGACTTCATTGGTCATTCCCGGCAAGCTGTACGCGCTGAATCCGGAAGACGGCGAGCAGCCGGTCATCCGCGGCATCAGCCTTGACGGCAACCAAGCCGGAACCTATAAGGACACCGCCGAATCCGTCAACGGCAAAGCGCCGTCTGACAGCGAGATCCGCTTTGTGTTCGAGCTGAACGAATGGATCTCCATTATCCCCGATACCGACAAAACAGACGGTCTGACCGCGTATATCGTCGCGCATCATGATGACCCGGCAGCGTATACAGACATGGCGTTCTCTGAGCTGAAGGGCGGTGTCCCGGTGGTTTCGCTGAAAAAGCCCGAAGATGAGGGCGGCTACGGATACTGGGGCGAGCTGTACCTCAACCCGGATCTGTGGAAACCCGGCGCCTATGATCTCATCATCACAGACATCGGAAAGCCTGTTGCCTGTGTGATGCTGAATATCTATGATGAAGGCGCACTGGCAGAAAAATCAGACGCGGAGCTGAACCAGATGATGACAGATGCACGCGCCGCGGCAGAAAACAAGTAAATACAGCAAATTCTCATATCTGACATGCGGCGGGAAGCGCCGCGGAAAGGAACCTGAATTATGGAAACCGAACGTCTTTTGAAGTATGGCTGCAACCCGAACCAGAAGCCTGCGAGAGTCTTTATGAACGACGGCAGCGCACTGCCGATCACCGTGCTTTCGGGCAATCCGGGCTATATCAATCTGCTGGATGCCTTCAACGGCTGGCAGCTTGTCCGCGAGCTGAAGGCTGCGACCGGCATGCCGGCTGCAACCTCGTTCAAGCACGTTTCTCCGGCAGGTGCAGCAATCGGCAGACCGCTCTCCGACACGCTGAAGAAGATCTATTTTGTCGATGATCTGGGCGAGCTGTCTCCGCTGGCATGTGCCTACGCAAGAGCCAGAGGCGCGGACAGAATGTCCAGCTTCGGCGACTGGATTTCGCTCTCCGACGAGTGCGACGCGATCACCGCAAAGATGATTGCGCGCGAGGTTTCCGACGGCATCATCGCGCCGGGCTACTCCGAGGAAGCACTGGAGATCCTCAAGACCAAGCGCAAGGGCAACTACAATATCGTGCAGATCGACCCGAACTATGAGCCGCCGAAGGTCGAGCACAAGGAAGTGTTCGGCGTGACCTTCGAGCAGGGCAGAAATGACCTCGCGATCAATGAGGAAACGATGCTCTCGAACATCGTGACAAAGAACAAGGATATCCCTGAGGACAAGAAGTTTGACCTCATTGTCTCGCTCATCACCCTGAAGTACACCCAGTCGAACTCTGTCTGCTATGTCAAGGACGGTCAGGCAATCGGCATCGGTGCCGGTCAGCAGTCGAGAATCCACTGCACCCGCCTTGCCGGCACAAAGGCGGATAACTGGTGGCTCAGACAGGCTCCGCAGGTGCTGAATCTGCCGTTCCGTGACGACATCAAGCGCCCCGACCGCGACAACGCGATCGACCTCTATATCGGTGAGGATTACATGGACATCCTTGCAGACGGCGAGTGGGAGCGCGTCTTTACCGAGAAGCCTCCTGTCTTTACCAAGGAGGAGCGTCAGGCATGGATTGCACAGAACACCGATGTCTGCCTCGGTTCCGATGCATTCTTCCCGTTCCCGGACAACATCGACCGCGCATTCAAGAGCGGCGTCAAGTACATTGTCGAGCCGGGCGGATCCATCCGCGACGATATCGTCATTGAGCAGTGCGACAAGTACGGCATTGCCATGGCGTTCTGCGGTCTGAGACTGTTCCACCACTGAGGTTGATATGAAAAGATATTCTGCATTATCCCTGCTGCTCTGCTGCTGTCTGCTGCCGCTCAACGGCTGCGGCAGCGACAAGGCGGAGAGCAGCGAAGCATCCTCTGAAGCGCCTGTCACTGCTGCGCGGACCGAAACCACGGAGCCTCCGATGACCACGACCGTTTCGCTGCTGGATTCGGGCGTCGGCAAGGCAGCAGCCTATCTGCTGAATGCGGGCGAGATGAAGATTCCCGCCGCGGAGGGGGATGAGAAAAACGGCATGCTGTTCCGGTTTACGGGCGTATCTGCGCAGTCCTGCACGGTGACATGGGATGTCTACCGCATCACGGACTTCGCGAACGGTGTCGGCAAGGCACTGTCCGGAAACGGCACATCCAGCGGCAATGTAACATGCAGCTATGTTCCGGTGGCAACGGACTCCGGTACGGTCACTGCGTTTACGCTTGACGGCTTAACAGTCACGCGCAATGAAGCAAACGGCTCGCAGGATTACACCCTTGCGGTTGATATCAGCGGAGCGGAGCCGCAGCTCATTGTATGCCCCGCAGACGGCGGCGAGCCGACCCCGCTGACGAAATTTGCACCGGAAATGAACGAGTACGAGTGGGTCTCCTTTGCCTCGGCACAGGAAACCGGTGATGATGCAATGGGCGGCGAGAGCGACCTGTTCGGCGTCGAGAATTCGGTTCTGACGGTAGACGGTTCGCTGTTCGGTTCCCCGCAGCAGGAGGTTGAGACGCGCATCGGCTATTCGATCGGCACGCTTCAGCCGTTCAATGAATGGGCTGTGCCGCTTCAGCGCGCAGAATTCCTGTACGGCGGTCTGGATCTGGAACTGGTCTTCCGCGACGGCTCCCTGACCAGCGTCTACATGGACGCGCCGCTTCCGGCGGACGATTTCAGCCTTGTGGATTCCGCGGCTGCGGGTGCAACGGCAAAGTTCGGTGCAGCGGAAAGCACCTTCCGTGACGAGAACGACAATTATGTCGAGTCATGGTTCCTGCCTGAGCAGAATACAACGCTGTATCTGTACATGGTGCCGGATGCGTCCGGCGAGGGCTATATTTTCCGCCAGCAGTACACTGTCGGCAGAACAGACCGCTTCTGCGGCTTCTGATCTCCGGCGAAGCAGAGGAACAACAAAGGAGGAGACGGGAAAATGACCGTATATCTGATGCGCCACGGCGAGCCGACCTATGCGGATACCGAAGCAATGGGACTGAAAGGGCAGGGCGCCGAGCTTGGTCAGCTGACCCGTCTCGGAATTGAACAGGCGGAGGAAGCCGCGAAGGATCCGCGGATTCAGGACTGTGATCTGATCGTGTCCTCCCCCTACCCCCGCGCACTGCATACGGCGGCGATCGTTTCCAGAGCGATCGACTGCCCGATCGAAGTGGCACCGGGAATCTTCGAGTGGATTCCCGATCTGCGCTGGGCGGAAGTGTCCCAGCAGGATATCCACGATGCGTGGCAGGAATACAAGGCAAACGGCGGCGTGCATCTGCCGGGCGACCGGTATCACAACTGGGAGACCCATGCGCAGCTCCGCGCCAGAGTTCTGCCGTGGCTGATTCCCTATCTGGAGCGGAAGGACATCGGCAAGCTGCTGATCGTTTCGCACGGCGGCGTCATGCGTGCGCTGCTGAATCAGCCCTCTCTGAAAAAGATCCATTACTGTGAAATCCGGGAACTGACACCCGATTGCATCCGCGAAGGATAAAGACAGCAGGAAAGGCGGTCATGACTGCACACAGCGACCGCATATTCGCCCATCCCCCCTGAAGATCATTCACATCGAAAGGAAACGAAAACCATGAAAGTATTAGTAGTCGGCGGCGGCGGCAGAGAGCACGCCATTGTCATGAAGCTCAGCGAGTCTCCGCGTGTGACGGAGCTGTTCTGTGCCCCGGGCAACGGCGGCATCGCAAAATATGCAAAATGCTTCCCCGTGAAGGCGACCGATCTCGACGGCATGCTGAAGCTCGCAAAGGAGCTTGCCGTGGATTGGGTGTTTGTCGCACCGGACGACCCGCTTGTTCTGGGCATGGCAGATCTGCTGCGTGAAAACGGCTTTAAGGTCTTCGGCCCGTCAAAGGATGCCGCAATCATTGAGGGCAGCAAGGCGTTTTCAAAGCACCTGATGAAGAAGTACGGCATTCCGACTGCAAAGTATGAGGTGTTTGAGGATGCGGAGCAGGCAATCGCCTATGTGCAGCAGCAGAACACCTATCCGACGGTCGTGAAGGCGGACGGACTGGCACTGGGCAAGGGCGTCATCATCGCGCAGTCTGAGGATGAAGCAGTCGCAGCAATCCGTTCGATCATGGAGGATAAGATCTTCGGTGAGAGCGGCTCGAAGCTGGTCATTGAGGAGTTCCTGACCGGACCGGAGGTCTCGGTGCTGAGCTTTACGGACGGCGAGACTGTCTGCCCGATGATCTCCTCGATGGATCACAAGCGCGCACTGGACGGCGACCGCGGCAAGAACACCGGCGGCATGGGTACCGTTTCACCGAACCCGTATTATACAAAAGAAATCGCTGATCAGTGCATGCGGGAGATCTTCCTGCCGACAATGCACGCGATGAGCGGCGAAAACCGTACCTTCCGCGGCTGCCTGTATTTCGGTCTGATGCTGACACCGGACGGTCCGAAGGTCATTGAATATAACTGCCGCTTCGGTGATCCGGAGACACAGGTCGTCCTGCCGATGCTGAAGACCGATCTGCTGGATATCATGGAAGCGGTCGAGGAGCAGCGTCTCTCCGATCTGGATATCCACTGGAAGAAGGGCGCCTGCGCATGCGTCATTCTCGCGAGCGGCGGCTATCCGGAAAAGTACGAGACCGGCAAGGAAATCACCGGTCTGAATGAGAAGGGACAGCTTGCCGATGCAGCCGTATATCATGCCGGCACAAAGCTGGACGGAGACCGGATCCTCACCGCAGGCGGCAGAGTGCTGGGCATCACCGCATCGGGCGATACGCTGAAGGCGGCGCTGGATGCAGCCTATACCGCGGCAAAGCAGGTGCAGTTCGAGAATATGCATTACCGCAAGGATATCGGACAGCGCGCGCTGGCAGCCGGAAAATAAATAACGATCCGCAGGAGACAACCGTATGGCAAAGAAGAAAAAGAAACCCGCAGTCTCCGGAAAGCAGCAGAAGACCGTGCCGGAGCAGAAGCGGAACGCACCGGAGCAGAAACCGCGTGCCGCCGCAGAACGGACCGGCGGTGAGAAGAAGCGTCCCTATACGCTGATCGACTGCATGAAGATCGGCAGGCTCGGCAATATTCTGTTCATCGTGTTCATCATTGTCTGTCTGATCTATTACTATTCCCTGGCACGGAAGGGCAATTACGTGATCCCGTTCGAGGTCGTTGCATACGGCATCGAAGCCGCGGGCTTTGCGCTGTTCACGACAAGCATCATCTGGATCGACCGGCTGGTGCGTGCGCGTGTCCTGATGAAGGTGCTGCTGATCGTATACATTGTGGTCGAGGTCGTGCTGATGCTGCTGGAATTCCAGTTTTTACCGTGGCGATTCTTCCGTTTCTTCACGTATAACGGTATTTCACGCTGGACGGTCATCGGGCATGCACTGTTCTCCGCAGGCATATCGTTCTCACTGCTGATGCTTGAGCCGCACAATAAGCGCCTTGAGATCATCGTCGGCATCACAACCGGTATCATCCTGTCCGGCATGTTCCTTGCCGTTCCGGGATACCGTGTCTACGCGAGCATTCTGCTGAATGCCGGCGCATATATCTTCTTCTTTACGGCATTGCAGCGTCAGCTGGTGCTGGAGGAAGTGCTGGTGGACTGCTACGGCGATCAGGCAAAGGTGGCTGATTTCAGTTCGACGCTCTTTGCCGATACACCGGATCTGATCGAGCGGGAAAAGCCGACGGTCAAGCAGCGCGTGAAGCGGATCCGCAACAAGCTGAATCTTGAGAATCAGGAAACGATGATTCTGACGGATAAGGACGAGAAGTTTGAGTATGAATTCGGCACCATTGAAGAAGACGATGATGATGACGAGGATTACGAGGACGATGACGAATGAATCCGAGACTCCCCTATTTACAGCGAAAAACCGCCGTGCTGACGACCGCTCCGGGCGTGTACATCATGAAGAATGCGCAGGAGAAGATCATTTATATCGGCAAGGCGAAAAACCTGCGGAACCGCGTGACGAGTTATTTCCGCGATCACCCCGACCATACGCCGAAAACGGCAAAAATGGTCTCGCAGGTCTATGATTATGATTTCATCGTCACTGCATCGGAATATGAGGCGCTTGTGCTGGAGTGTTCGCTCATCAAACAGCACAAGCCGCCGTATAATATTCTGCTGAAGGACGACAAGGGCTATCACTATATCAAGGTCTCCCCGCCGCCGTATTCCCGCATCACTGCGGAGCTGCATACAGACGGCGAAGGGACATATCTGGGACCGTATATGAGCGGCTTTACGGTTCGGCAGACGGTCAATACCGTGAACCGGATGTTCCGGCTGCCGACCTGTAACCGGCAGTTTCCGGAGAGCTTTCGCAAGCAGCGGCCCTGCCTGAATTACCATATCGGGCAGTGCATGGGCGTCTGCAAGGGAAATGTCCCGCAGGCGCAGTATGACGAAGCAGTTGCCGATGCCGTTCGCTTTATCAAAAACGGCGGCGACCACACCGTGACTGCGCTGGAGCAGCGCATGATGGCTGCTGCCGACCGTCTGGATTTCGAGGAGGCAGCGCGCCTTCGCGACCGCATTGCGGCAATCCGGGCAGCGGGCGAAAAGCAGGACATCATGGATGCCGTGACCGCCGATACCGATGTGATCGGACTGGCGGAGTCCAGCGACATGACAGTGATCTCTGTGCTGATCTACCGCGACGGCAGGCTGTATGATCAGAATTCGTATATTCTGACCGGCGAAACACTCTCAGGGCAGCCGCTCGATGAATTTCTCCCGCAGTATTACAGCGCAAAATCCGGCAAGGATCTCCCGAAAACGATCCTGCTGGAACGGATGCCGGAGGAGGCTGACCTGCTGCGCGATATGCTGACCGAGCGCGCCGGACACAGCGTCTCGCTGGAACTGCCCGTGCGCGGCGCAAGACACAGGCTGGTGCTGAAGGCGAAGCAGAACGCCGGCGAAAAGCTCTCGCTGAAGGCGGGGCGCACAAGCCGCGAGCTGCTCGCGCTGGAAGAACTGGCACATGCGCTTGGGCTGGAAAAGCCGCCTGTGCGGATTGAATCCTACGATATCTCGAACCTGTCTTCGGCATCCATGGTCGCGGGCATGGTCGTCTTTGAAAACGGCAGACCGCTGAAAAATGCGTACCGCCGTTTTTCGATCAAGGAGCTTGATCAGCAGAATGACTACGCCTCCATGCAGGAGGTGATCCGGCGGCGGTTTCAGGAATATTTCAAGGCGCAGAATGAGCAGGACGGAACCGCGAAAGCACTCAACGAATTCGGGATTCTGCCCGATCTGATTCTGCTGGACGGCGGAAGAACGCATGTTGCGGCAATCGCGCCGATTCTGGAGGAATTCGGTCTGGATATTCCGCTGTTCGGTATGGTCAAGGACCAGAAGCACCGCACCCGTGCAATCGCGACAAACGGCGGCGAAATCGCCGTGCGTGACAAGCAGGCGGCATTTGCGCTGCTGACGCGCATTCAGGATGAGGTACACCGGTTCGCGATCACCTATATGAAGACCAGACACAAAAAGACGAGCTATGCGCTGACGCTGACGCAGATTCCGGGCATCGGCGAGAAAAAGGCGCAGAAGCTCCTGCTGACCTATAAGACCCGCGCACAGCTCAAGGCAGCGACCCCGCAGCAGCTTGCGAAGACCGCAGGCGTGAACGGGGAAACCGCCGCAAAGCTGTATGAACTGATACAGGAACTTCCGGATCTGTGAGCAGACCGGCAGCAGACGGAACGGGAAATATACGGAAAGGGGTTATCAATCAATGGAGCCGCTGAAGCTGAAGCCCGCCTTTCAGGATTACCTCTGGGGCGGCACAAGACTGCGCGATGAATTCGGCAAGGACTGCGATTTTGACCGCGTAGCAGAGAGCTGGGAGCTGTCCTGCCATCCTGCGGGGCAGACAACGATCATCAACAGCGTCAACAAGGGTCTGACGCTGAAAGCCTATCTGGAGCAGGATTGGGAAGCAAGAGTCGGAGAAGGCGCAGCGCGGTTCTCGTCCTTTCCGGTGATGATTAAGCTGATTGACGCCTGTCAGGATCTCAGTGTGCAGGTGCATCCGGACGACCGGTATGCACAGGAGCACGAGAACGGAGAAAACGGCAAGACCGAGTGCTGGTATGTCGTGGACTGCGAGGAGGGCGCTGCGCTGGCATACGGCTTTAACCGCGAGCTGACGAAGGAGGAGTTCCGCCGTGCGATTAAGGAGGGCATGCTGCTGGATTATGTCCGGCTGGTGCCGGTCCACAAGGGCGATGTGTTCTTCATCGAGGCGGGAACGCTGCATGCGATCGGCGCGGGCATTCTGGTCGCGGAGATCCAGCAGAACTCAAACCTGACCTACCGCGTGTATGATTACGACCGTGTCGGCGCAGACGGCAAGGCGCGCGAACTGCATATTGACAAGGCGGTCGATGTCACAAAGACATGGCCGGCACCGCCGCGTGTCCAGCGCTCACCTGTTCAGCACGAGGGCTATCAGACCACGCTGGTCGCAGACTGCGCCTATTTTACGGCGATTGAGATGAAGATCAGCGGCAAGGCGGATTTCCCTGCACCGAACGGCATTTCGTATACGCACCTGCTCTGCACGGAAGGCGATGCCGCACTGATCTATGATGACGGCGTCGTAATGCCGATTGCAAAGGGCGAGTCGGTCTTTCTGCCGGCAAATTTCGGCGCGTATTCTCTGCGCAGCACCGGCTGTACGATCATCAGCACGCAGACCCTGCCGAAAAAATCATAAAACACGCACCGAACGGTGTGAAAAATAATGGAGGAACCTATGAAGTATTATATTGGAATTGACCTTGGCGGCACGAACATTGTCGCGGGACTGGTAGACGAGAATTATCAGATCCTGAAGAAAGTGTCGCGCAAGACGAACCGTCCGCGCCCGGCGAAGGAGATCGCTGCGGATATGGCAGCATGTGCGCTGGACGCAATCAAGGAAGGCGGTCTGACGCCGGAGCAGGTCGAGTGGATCGGCATCGGCACACCGGGCATCGCAAATTCCGCGACGGGTATCATTGAGTATTCCAACAATCTTGATTTCCACGATGTCCCGATGGTGAAGTGGATCTCGGAAGCGACCGGCAGACCGGCTTTTGTCGAGAATGACGCAAATGCAGCGGCATACGGCGAATATGTTGCCGGCGCAGCGAAGGGCGCAACGAACGCAGTCTGTATTACACTGGGTACCGGTGTCGGCGGCGGCATTGTCATCGACGGCAAGATTTATGCCGGATCGAACTTTGCAGGCGCAGAGATCGGACACACGGTTCTGAACATGGACGGTCCGCAGTGTACCTGCGGCAGAAAGGGCTGCTTTGAGGTCTATTCCTCCGCAACCGGACTGATCCGCATGACACAGGAGTCGATCGACAAGCATCCGGAGAGCCTGATGACCAAAATGGCAGCCGAGCACGGCAAGGTCTCCGCACGCACCGCATTCGACTGCATGCGCAAGGGCGACAAGGCGGCGAAGGATGTCATCGATTTCTACATCAAGGCGCTGGCAGCGGGCATCACAAACACCATCAATAT
>CAMNAY010000025.1 GCA_946531975.1 uncultured Ruminococcus sp.
GGTATCGCTTGCCTGGATGCTTCTGGTATAAAGCGCGGTGAAGAATGTGCCGATGACGGCGGCGGCGATCAGCAGCAGCGGGTAGATGACGAACACCTCAACGGCGTCGTAATCGACAGCGATCTTCGTCACATCGCCGATCATCTTGCAGACAAAGCTGAACAGCGCACTGCTCAGCGGGAAAAGTGCCGCCGCGGAAAGGAAGCAGGCAATGACTGCGGCGATGCCGAAGCGCAGGGTGTGCTGCGCGATGATGCTGCCGTTTGAAATGCCGACCGCCTTCATCAGTGCGATCTCGCTGCGCTCCTTCGAGATGAACGAGCGCTCCATCAGTACAACAATCAGAATTGTGACGATCGCCGTGAGTATCAGCATCATCTGCTTGATGCCCTGCATCGTCTCGGTCATGCCGGTCATCTCCTCAATGATGCCGGAGGTCGTGTAGACTTTGTCGGTGCTGTACTCTTTTTTGAGGATATCGCTGATCTCCGGGATCCGCTCTCTGTCGGTCCGGTTGAGCAGATGAATATTCAGGCCGGTCGTGCCGTTCACCTCTGCGTGCCCGCAATCGAAGTCTGCGGAAACTCTTGCGCCGGGGGACATGAATGTTTCATAACTGCCGGTGATGATGAATTCATACTCTTTACCGGCGATGCGCGCCTTGATCCGGTCGCCGATCTGCGCGTTGAGCTCGTCCAGGACCGTTGCGGTAACAGCGATCTCATCGTTTTTCTGCGGTGCGCTGCCCTCCTCGACCGGGAATTCATAATCCGATTTGCCTACCATTTTCGTGATCATAGCACGAGATTTCCTGTCTCCGTAAGATGTTTCTGCCAAAATCATCTGTGTGGTTGTACAATGAGCGGGAATTCCCTTTTGACGGAGTGTTTCTTCCACGCCGGTGACGAGCTCCTCACCCTTCGCCGCATCCAGCATCATCGACGCGAATATGTCAGCGTCCAGAATGTGTACTTCGGTTTCCGGGATTTCAAAGTACATGTGCATCTTATCGCTCTTGAGCGTCATAACGAAATTCGACATGCAGGTGACGAGCAGCAGACAGACTGCGAAAACCAATGTGATGATGCCGAACCGCTTGGGTGCGCTCAGAACATCATTGACAGAGAGAAAGCCGGTCGAGGGCAGCTTTGAGCGTCCCAGATGCATGATGCTCTTTTTGCGGAAGCGCTCACCGGTCTGCCCGCTGCGCACCGCGTCGATCGGGGAGAGCTTTCTGACCCTGCGGGTGCAGGTGTAGCAGAACAGCAGGATGATGAGAACGACTGCTGCTGCACTGATCAGGCCGAGCACAACACTGTTTTTGCCTTCGAGCACCACGTTTTTCGATACAGTCTTCATCATGGTGCTGCCAAGCGGTATCGAACCTGCGAAGCCGATTACAGCGCCGAGAACGGAAATCGCAAGGTACTTTGCGATGTACAGTTTGCGGATGCTGCTGTTGTCGATACCGACCGCCTTCATGACGCCGATCTCGCGGTATTCCTCGCTGATCGTGAAGCCGATCGAGAACCGCAGCATCACAAATGCGGTCAGCATCAGCAGAATGCTGATCGCCATGAGGATATAGGCAGCGAGCATGTCATACAGGAACAATCCCTTGTAGTCTTCCTTTTTCATGCAGGACGCATCTGCGGGGTAATTCGCAACGATATCTTCAACGGCCCTGATGTCATCGGTTTTCACATTCATCTGAATACCGGCGTGCATGACCTCCGGCTCATTGTAAAGCACATCGTAATCCGCATGATTGAGCAGCAGGCACGGTCCGGCAAGGGATTCTGTCGAGAAAACCGGGCATTTGATCGTGCCGCGGTATTTCAGTGTGATGTCTGTATCGCCGATTTTGATTGTCACATCATCGTTCGGTTTGATGTCAGTGTCCTTAATAAACTGCGAGGTCGCGTAAAAGCTGCCCTTTTCAACCTCCCCGACCACGTTGTTGTCGCTGTCAAAGCAGCGGATGCTGAAGTCATCAACCGGATAAAGCGCCGCGGAATTGATAAAGGTTTCGAGCTGTTTGCCCTGATGATAAAAATGCTTGGAAGACCAGATATCCACAGCCTCTACGATTCTCGTCTCTTTCACAGAGGGCAGCGCTTCGATCTCCTCCATTGCCTTGGAGTCCTTCATCGTATATACGACAATATCCGGCACATTCGCGATCTCAAGATAGTGATCAATGCCGCCCGTCACAGCGTTGATGTTGTTGACGCTTGCAGAAGCGAACATTGAAGACAGAATGACAAAGAGCAGCAGAATAATGTTCATTGTCTTTTTGCGCTTCAGGTCTTTTTTCAGGATTCTCAGAAACATGATGGATACCTCATTTCTGCGGGATGTTTTGTTCTATGGTCTGATTATAGCACAGAAGTTCTTAACAGTTCTTTAACTTTGCGCAGAATTCCCGAATTCGCCCAATATCAACGAGATTTCCGGAAATCCCTTGACTTTTTTCATGCAGTGTGCTATCATATATTTGGCTTATATTGGGTCAATGTGCAATATAAGTCAAAATATATATAATTTCGGAGGGATTCCAAATGAAAGGCGCACGATTAGAAAGTGTACTCTGTGCAGGTGCTGTACTCTGTACCGCGGCAGCAGCCCTGCCGGTGACCGTCTCCGCAGAGCCGGTCGAGTTGTTCCTCGATGATTTCGAGGACGGCGATTCTGACGGCTGGGCTTCACACGGCGGCGCTGCCACCGTCTCAGTCACCACCGATCAGGCACACACAGGCAAGTCCAGCTTCTACATCACGGACCGTGAGCAGAACTGGCACGGCGGCGAATGCAGCAAGGTCGGCTATTTCTATGCCGGACAGAGCTACTCCTGCTCGCTCTGGTTCTATTATGATGAGGAGACTGCGAATGACTCGCAGAACTTCCAGCTCGGCTACAAGTATGTTCTGAACGGTGAAACCCGTTACGGCAGCGTCGGCTCCGTCACCGCGAAGAAGGGCGAATGGTCCGAGATGAAAGCAAATGTCACCTTCCCTGAGGGCATCACCGGCATCACCCTCTATACGCAGTGCGATGACGGGCATCTCCCCTACTACATCGACGACTGCTCCGCATCCGGCGAACCCTATGAGGGAGAGGAACAGGACGGCTTCTCCTATGACTTCGAGGACGGAAAGGTCGCAGACTGGTATGCCCGCTCCTGCAACATCGAGGTCACAGACAAGCTCGCCCACAGCGGCACCTATTCCCTGCACACCTCCAACCGCTCTGAGCTGTGGAACAGCCCTGCGGTTGACAGCACACTGTTCCTGAAGAAGGGCGGCTACTATTCCTTCTCCTGCTGGGTCGCCTATGACGGCGCGGACTGGACGGAGACCGCTGCCTTCCAGATCTACCTGATGTACAATCTGGACGGCGTCACACAGTATCAGAATCTTGCGGACGAATCAACCGCGAAGGGCGAATGGGTCCAGATCGCTACCCGTTACACCATTCCGGAGAATGCGACCAATCTGGCGTTCTATGTTCAGCCGAAATGGTCAAGCAACCCCTCTGAGCAGGATCTGAAGATCGACTTCTATATTGATGATGTGGTCTGCGAGCATATGCCCGATCCGGAAATCCAGAAGGATATCCCGAATCTGTACGAGGCATATGAAGATCAGTTCCGGATCGGCTGCGCAGCAACTGCATCCGAGCTGACACCGAAGGCTGCACAGGAAATGGCGCTGAAGCATTACAACTCCCTCACCTTCGGCAATGAGCTGAAGCCGGAGTCTGTGCTGAATCAGGCAGCCTGCAAGGCGACCGGATCCCAGACCGGCGTGGCAGTCTCTCTCGCACAGGCAAAGCCGCTGCTTGAATTCGCGAAGGAGAACAATCTCGCGGTCCGCGGTCACTGCCTTGTCTGGCACAGCCAGACGCCGGACTGGTTCTTCCATGACGGCTACGACGAAAATCAGCCGTGGTCTTCCCGCGAGACAATGCTCGCTCGCATGGAGAATTATATCAAAGCTGTGTTTGAAGCGATTCAAAAAGACTACCCGACCGTGAACTTCTACTGCTGGGACGTTGTCAACGAAGCGTTCATGGACGACGGCTCCTATCGCCCTGCCGGTTCCATTCAGGACGACAGCGCAAATTCCCCGTGGATCAAAACGATCGGTGAGGATTACATCACCTATGCATTCACCTATGCAAGACAGTATGCACCGAAGGGCTGCAAGCTGTTCTACAATGACTACAATGAATATACGCCAGCAAAGCGCGAAGCGATCCTGAAGGTTGTGAAGGGACTTGCCGAGAAAAAGCTGATCGACGGCATCGGCATGCAGTCGCATCTGCAAATGAGCTCCCCGACAATCAGCGGATATGAGGAAACGATCAAAGCCTATGCGGAAACCGGTCTGGAGGTGCAGATCACTGAGCTGGACATCAACCTGAAGGATAACTCCCGTTCCGCACAGCTGGAGCTTGCCGAGCGTTACCGTCAGGTCATGGAAACCATTGTGAAATGCAAAAAGAACGGTGCAAACATCACCGCTGTTGTATTCTGGGGCATCACCGATGCAACCAGCTGGATCGGCGGCTATCCGCTGCTGTTCGATGAGGACTATCAGGCAAAGCCCTCGTTCTATGCGGTTCTGGATCCGACTCAGCAGATCCAGACGGTCCGGAACAAAGACGCGATCCGCATCGACACCGCGCAGAAGGGTGCATCCACCGCAGAGGAATGCTACGCCGATCAGAATCTCGAATCACTCGGCGGAGGCAGCTGGTGGAAAGCAGTCTGGGATGAATCCGGTCTGACCGTCAACCTGTATTCGCAGGCTGCGGGTACCGCACAGATCCTGTTCAACGGCGAAATCACAAAGCATCCGGTCGTCAAGGGCGACAACGAAATCAAATTTTCGCTGCCGGATACCAAGCTTGGCACCGCATACAGCTTCGACATCCTGCTGAATGAGGAAACATGGAACAGCATGGACGGCAAGCTCTCTGAGGAAAACGCCGGAACCGTTACACTCGGCGCCGTAAATGCCTTTGCGGAAGCGGCAGCCGGTACGGTTGAGATTGACGCGGTGATTGATGACGCATGGGCAGACGCACCGGAAATCGCGATCGACAATTTCCAGATGGGCAAAGCCGGTACGAATGCACAGGGCACCGCAAAGCTGCTCTGGGATGCCGACAATCTCTATGTGCTGGTGCAGGTCAAGGATCCCAACGGCATGCATTCCTCCAGCACCAATCATTATGAGTGCGATACTGTTGAGGTCTTCGTTGATGCAAACAACCGCAAGACGACCGCTTACGAAAGCGACGATATTCAGTGCAGAATCGGTTATGACAACAGCAAGACCGTCTCGGATAACCACAGCATCTCGGACTTTGTGTCTTCAGCGAAGCAGAATGCAGACGGCTATCTGGTCGAAATCGCCGTTCCGTGCGGCATCTCCGGATACAGCAGCGGCTCGACAATCGGCTTCGACATTCAGATCAATGATGACGACGGCAGCGGCGAGCGCGCCGGCATCGCAAACTGGTCCGGCGATAAAACCGGCATGGGCTATGCAACGACAAAGGTGTTCGGCATTGTCCGCCTGACCGGTGAGGACGGACCGCTGTACGGCGATGTGGACTGCAACGGCGATGTCAATGTTGTGGACGCTGTTCTGCTCGCACGCCTTGTTGCAGATGATGCGACGCTCAAAGATACCGACATCACCGCAGACGGCAAGACCAATGCAGATGTGACCCACGACGGAAAGCCCGACAAAAACGATCTGACCAAGCTGCTGGACTATCTTGCAGGGCGCATCGAACGGCGTGCGCTTGCACTGGCAGACGAATGATCTGATCCGAATATCCAACAAGGGGGCAGTGCTGCTTGCACTGTCCCCTGCTCTTTTTTCGCCGTTGTCATCACGGATCCGAGCGGGGATCCGTCCGATCGGGCAGATTCGCATGGATGTATTTCACGATTCCCACTTGACAAATCCTGCAAAAAATGTATAATTATAATATATCGCAAGGAGATTTCTCCCTGCAAATCCAATGTGAAAGAGTATTGCATATGTATGATGTTGTGATTATCGGTGCCGGCATTACCGGCGCGATGCTGTGCCGGAAGCTGTCAGGCTATCAGCTCAGGATCGCTGTGATCGAAAAGGAAAATGATACGGCGGAAGGCGCGACCATGGCAAACTCTGCCGTCATTCACACCGGCTATGATCCGGAGGACGGCACGCTGAAAGCAGAACTGAATGTCAAGGGCGCACAGCAGTATGAGGCAATCTGCCGCGATCTGCACTGTCTCTATAAAACAGTCGGCGCATACATTGCGGCATGCGGCGCTGAGGAGGAGGCACAGCTCGATGTGCTGGCGGCAAGAGCGGATGCGAGAGGGATCCCGTACCGGCGGCTGGACCGTGCGCAGGCACTCGGGCAGGAACCGAATCTCTCGGACGGTGTGACCGCTGTGCTGGACTTTTACACGACCGCTGTCGTATACCCGTGGGAGGTCGCGAATGCCTGTCTGGAATGCGCCTGTGAGAACGGCGCGGAGCTGTTTCTGAACGCACCCTGTCAGGCGATTCAGCGCGACGGAGACTGCTATGTCATTGAGACGCCCGCAGGCAGCTTCCGCACCCGTTATGTCGTCAACGCTGCCGGTGTCCATGCCGATGCAATTCACGCGATGGTCGCAGAACCTTCATGGCATGTGACGCCGCGCAGAGGAGAATATTATGTGCTGGACAAAGACACGCAGCCGATCCGTCACATCATCTTTCCGGTTCCGTCGAAGGAAAAGGGAAAGGGCGTTCTGGCGATCCCGACTGTGTACGGCAATACGCTGATCGGTCCGAACAGCGATTTTGTCGATGATCCGGATGATAACGGCACCTCTGAGGACGGTCTGAACTATGTCCGCGCCAATATCAGCAAAACGCTGAAAAATATTCCGCTGAACCGTTCAATCCGCAACTTTGCGGGCGTGCGCCCGACCACAACCTGCCCCGATTTCATCGTTGAGGAGGTTGCCGGTGCGCCGCATTTCATCGACGCAGTGTCGATTGAATCGCCCGGACTCGCCTCTGCACCGGCAGTTGCCGACAAGATCATCGAAATTCTTTCGGCGTCGCTGGAGCTGATACCGGATGCCTCCGCGGTCATGACGCGCAAAGCACCGGTCGTCCCTGCCGAACTGTCTCAAGCCGAACGGAACGAACTCATCCGGAGCAATCCTGCATACGGCAAAATCATCTGCCGCTGTGAGCAGATCTCTGAGGGCGAGATCGTAGACTGCATTCGCAGAACCTGCGGTGCCCGCACAGTCAAGGGCGTCAAAAAGCGCGTCCGCCCCGGTATGGGACGATGTCAGGGCGGCTTCTGTGAGCCGCGTGTCGTTGAAATTCTCGCGAGAGAGCTTGGCATTTCCCCGCTGGAGGTCGTCTATGACGGGCAGGATTCCCGAATACTGGAAAGAGAGAACCGCGTATGAAACAGGTACAGGCAGTCATTATCGGCGGCGGCAGCGCAGGTCTGTCAGCAGCCGTTACATTGAAAAAGCAGGGCATCTCCGATGTTCTGGTCATTGAAAAGGATGAGGAACCGGGCGGCATTCTGGAACAGTGCATTCATAACGGATTCGGCTTGCAGACCTTCAAAGAGCAGCTCTCCGGTCCTGCTTATGCAGAGCGCTTCATCAAAATGGCGCAGGAACAGAATGTTAAGATCCTGCTGAACACCACCGTCACAAAGCTGACCGCTGACCGCACCGTCGAGTATGTCAATGCTGAGGAAGGCGTCGTGCAGGTGCAGGCAGGTGCGGTGATTCTCGCCGTCGGATGCTATGAACGTCCCCGCGGCGGCATCAACATCACCGGAACCAGACCCGCCGGCATCTACACCGCGGGTCAGGCACAGCGCTATCTGAATATCGACGGGTATATGGTCGGAAAGCGCGTGTTCATCCTCGGTTCGGGCGATATCGGACTGATTATGGCGCGGCGCATGACGCTGGAAGGCGCAAAAGTCATCGGCGTTGCAGAGCTGATGCCCTACTCGAACGGTCTGCCGCGGAATATGAAGCAATGTCTGGAGGATTTCAACATTCCCCTGCTGCTGTCGCACACGGTCTCCAAAGTCTTCGGCAAAGACCGTCTGGAACGCATTGAAGTCGTTGCGGTTGACGAAAACCGCAATCCGATTGCCGGAAGTGAGCAGTATTTCGATGTTGATACCCTGCTGCTCTCGGTCGGTCTGATTCCCGAAAACCACCTTGCAGATCATGCGGGCATTGTGATGGATCCCTCGACCAAGGGACCGGCGGTCGATGACCGCTATATGACAAGTGCAGAAGGCATTTTTGCCTGCGGAAACGGTCTGCATGTGCATGATCTGGTGGATTTTGTGACACTTCAGGCAGAGCGTGCCGCAGAGGGCGCTGCTGCATATCTCAAATCCGGAAAACGAAAGGGCAGCGCACTGCACATCCGGAACGGAAATCAGATCAGCTATTGCGTCCCGTCACAGTTTTATCCCGAGGATCCCGCAGAGAAGCTGACGGTCTATTTCCGCGTGCGCACCCCGCTTGACCGCGGCACACTCGTCATCCGTTCCGGTGAACAGATCATCCGGCAGGTGAAAAAGCAGAAGCTGCTCCCGTCCGTCATGGAAGAAGCGGTGCTGACCGCAAAGCAGATGGCTGTGCTGACAGATGATATCACCATTGAGATCACAGAGGAGGGATGAACATGGAAAAAGAACTGATTTGCGTCAACTGCCCCATGGGATGCCGACTGACCGCTGTGATTGAGGACAACAAGGTCGTATCCGTCACCGGGAACCGATGTCCGCGCGGCAAGGCATATGCCGAAACTGAGTGTATCCGTCCGGAGCGGATCCTGACAACGACCGTCCGGATCACCGGCGGCATTCACCGGGTTCTTCCCGTGATCTCCGAGCAGGCGCTTCCGCTGGACCGCATTATGGAAGCGATGGAAGTTCTCCGCACGGTGCAGGTGCAGGCGCCTGTTACAGTCGGAGACATCATCGCTGCGGATATTCTCGGCACCGGCATCAACATCGTTGCATCCCGCTCTATGGATGCCTGCTGAATCAGAACAAGAAAAAGGACAGGGCAATGCTTCACCCTGTCCTTTTGCTGTTATTCTGCAACTGTGATCACATCCGTGAACGGTGCAGTGCTGCACAGCGCATTGAAATCATCTGCGGGAACCGTGTTTGTCTGCAAATGCAGGGCGCTGCTGATTTCCGGAACCTCATCTGCCGGAATGTTCAGTCTGCAAACAGCCGTTCCGGTATTCCGGTATGTGTCATCTGCGTCGGACTGACCGACTGTGATCTCTGCATACACCTGATCGCCGACGATCCGGACTGACTGTGCGGTGAACGCGCACTCTCCCGGCTGCATCGGCACCAGCAAAAACAGCGCGGTCACTGCTTCGTCATAGCCGAGCTTCATGTTCGGGAACCGCTCCTGCAATGCCTGCCAGTCTGCCTGCGTGCGGACCGCAACAACCTCCGGTGCAGCAACCTCTGCCGTCAGGCGCTCCTGTGCCGTATCGCTGACCGCCAGCGCACGGATGTCCGGCTCTGCACCGGAAACCGATTCTGTCAGGCGGATGACGCGATGCTTCCACGATGCGTAATACGCGCTGGGTGCTCTGTTATCGCCCTCCCCGATCCATTCATTGCAGACGCGGTTCAGCGACAGGGATTTGATCAGCGGAACGGAGCACTGCGGCACCTTGAGATACCAGACCAGTGTTGCATTGTCCTGCGTCAGATCAATGCCGTCCCCCTCATGCGTATCTTTGTAATACTCATCGAGCGTCAGCATGAGCACACCGTCCGCCGAGACTGTCAGGTCAGAGATCGCAGCCATTGCGGACGCATCGTGCAGCGGCAGCGTCAGCTTGATGACGTCCGCATCTGCCGGATTGATGCCCGGTGTGTTCGTGCGTCCGGTCACAGCGCCCGGCTTCAGCGTGGCGTCCGCCTGCCCGCACGGTTCATCCAGAATGTGCATATAGCCGTACAGAATCGGCACGGTATCGGGGCGTTCCTCCGGAACCGGCGTGATCGTCTTCATGCCGAGCGTAGAATTTCGCCCGCTCTTTGCGGCGCCCGGTTCATACAGCCACTCCATTGTACCGGATTCCTCTGCATCGGGATATGTGACCGTGTCAGAGTGATACTCCGTAACAGCCAGCTCCCAGCCGGTCAGCTCCGGAATCGCGCCCTTGGGGATCGAGATGAAGTGATAGAAGCAGTCATCATCGGCATACTGCCGCTCCGGCACTTGTTCCATAACAGCATCCGGCACGGTTGTCACGCTGAGATCCAGATGCAGCTTGCCGGAGGGTGTAACGGTTCCGTTCTGGAATGCAAAATTGATTACGTTTTCCGGAAGCTGATTTGCCGGTACACCGATAAACAGCACATCATGCGGCGGCTCACCGATCGTTTCTTCCGGCATTTCCAGCCAGTCTGCTGCGAGAAAACTGTCGAGTTCGGTTTTCTGCTGTTCTTCGCTTCCGGTCAGATACTTCTGCCCCTCCTCTGCTGTACGGATGATCTGCACGGTCATGCCGTCCGGCAGCGGAATGTCATTGCCGTGGTAGACGACACAGCCCCCTGCGCTGAACGGCTCCGGCAGCCCGGCGGTTTTTATCTGTTCCTTGTCCTCTGCCCAGCAGAGGTACTTTGTAGTAAGTTCTTTTCCCATGAATTCTTGATAACTTGGAAGGGAATACAGATAGTCGAGATGTTCTTCTCTTGTTTCGCAGCCGTCCGGCAAAGGAGCGGTGCAGTCATAAATCACATCATGAAATGTGAATGCCGTAATCTCTGAGATTATGTTTTTTGGCACAACGAAGCAGCAGCAGAATGTATCAATCTGCTGAAGGATTCGTTCATGCATTTCATTCCCGACCGTCAGGAACCGCATTTCGACGGTTAGATTGCCGTCGGGTGTCACCTTGCCGCCGTCAAATCCATACATGGCAACGCCGTAATCCTGATAGACATACTGATAGGGTACAGCGGACATAATTACATCATAATCATGATAGATTTCTTCGTTTTCCAACAGCGTGCGAAAATTCTCAGCGCCATTGCCGGTATTTCTGCCGTATTCGCCGCTTTGTCTGACCAGTTCAATCCACGGCTGGGCATCTTCAACTGTATGCAGAAGCTGTGCTGTACCGCTTTCGGGGATATCCATTACAACATCGAAACCTTCTATTCTATAATCAGTAATTTCGATTGGCTTACGCTCAGAAATCTGCTCTGCAACTGACACTTCCGGCGCATTCGCGGTCTGCATCTGCGTTT
>CAMNAY010000026.1 GCA_946531975.1 uncultured Ruminococcus sp.
TCGAGCTTTTCGCTGAGGTTCATCGGGATGACAAGCGCCTGATTTCCGTCGCGGAGATCGACGCTGCACCACTGCGGGGCGTGATCGACATAGGACTTCTGCGTCCATTTCATAGCGGTTTTCGGTGCTTCAAAAAACTGTCTGGAATATTTGTCAGCATGCTGCATATCAGTTTGATTCCTCTCTCTGAAAGTATTGGATTCTTCCTTCATTATAGCACTTCGCAATCGGGGTTGTCAATCTTTTTTTGAAACGGATGCACGAAAACTGCCCGCCCAATCGTTTTATAAGTGAAGGGCGGTATGAAACCCGCTCTCAATGTATCGCGATACAAAAATAACAGGGAGGTGATGTCCGGATGGAACCGCTCAGTCTGGAAGAACTGATGACCGCGTATTATGATACACTTCTGCGCATTGCGATTCAGCACACAGGGAACCGAACAGAAGCGGAGGATATCGTACAGGACACCTTTCTGAAGCTGCTGGAATCCGGCAGGCAGTTCACAGAACCTGACCATGCCAAGGCGTTTCTGATCCGTTCGGCAGTGAACCGCTGCTATGACTATCTGAAATCTGCACGGCGTCAGCGGAGCATTTCGCTGACAGACGCAGCGGAAAACGCACTGCCGCCTGACCGCGGAGGCTTTTTATCAGAGCAGACGCGGGCAGTGCTGGACGCAATGCAGCAGCTTCGGCCGGAGTTCCGGAACGTCATTTATCTGTACTATTATGAGGACTATTCGATCAGAGAAATTGCCGAAATCCTCGGCAAAAGCAGCAATACAGTCAGCTCATGGCTGACAAGAGCGCGCAAAGCGATGAAGGAGGTTTTGCAGGATGAACAAGACGGCCTATCAGACAGCCATGCAGCAGATTTATACCCCAAAGGAGGAGATTCTGATGAAGGCAAAAGAGTTGCAGGCACAGTTTAATGTGCAGAAGCAGAAAAGTGTCCGGCAGCATCGCCGCGGCAGACACCGCGGTCTGCTGATCGGTTTTGCGGCGGCGGCAGCCGTTGCAGTCGGCAGCGTCGTGACAGTCGGCGCTCTGAACAACTGGGACTATCCGGCAGTGTTTGACCGGTATTTCAGTGAAAAATCCGGTTCGCCGGTACAGTATGATTACACCGGCATGGGTCTGACAATCGGGCATGTCATCTCAACGGATGACTATACACTGACCGTGCAGTCGGTCATGGCAGATACCGGTTCGGTTTATGTCGCGTATGATATCGAGCTGAGCGATGCAGTCAAGGCGCAGGTCGAACCTTACGGGGACGCCCTGATATGCGGCGGTTTGAGCGGTAATATTACCGACCGGACCGGAACAGAATACTATTCTTCGACTGTTCAGGGTCTGGATGCGGTTCGTTCCGAGGACGGGGTGTATCATCTGATGATCGTGATGGAGATCGACAAGGAAACAACGCTCTCTGATAAGCAAATTCAAATCTCAGCAGAAGATTTACGTATCGGATATCATTTCGTTGACGGCATCGGTGAACAAATGGAACTCAAGAGACCACTTGATACATTCACTTATGATCTCTCCGATATCACCGTGCAGCCGGGCATTACCGTGCCATACGGCGGGACGCTCAAAGATGACGCGAATCAGAATATCTTTGATACGATGACGATCACGCCGTTTATGCTGCGGTTTGAGAGCGAGAAAAATGTGCCGACTCTGGCACAGCAGCCCAAGTGGGGACTTGTATTCGGCGAAGAAGAAAAAGCCTCCTATCCCTATGTTGCGGTTTATGCAGACGGCACGGAGATCCGGCTGAAATTCCGTGACGGTCACGGAGGAGGCATGGCAATGCGCAATGACGACGGCTCTTACGATACGTGGCTGACCAGGGTGGTTTACTTCGATCAGCCGATCCCGATGGACGGTCTGGTCGGAATCCGGCTCAGCTGGTCCGACAAACTGATTGCGATTGTATAAACAAAACCAGCGCCGCATCCGGAAAACGGGTGCGGCGCTGCTGCGTATTATTTCGGGATGCTGCGTTTTTTTGTCAGCCCGGCAAGCTCTTTGATGACTTCCCCCGCGATGATCAGTCCCGCGACGGACGGCACAAAGGCGACGGAGCCGGGGACATTGCGCTTCTGTGTGACTTCATCGGACGCGGCTGGCTGAATCGGCACTTCCTCGGAGTAAACGACCTTCAGCGACCGCACGCCGCGCTTTTTCAGCTCATAGCGCATGACTCTGGCGAGCGGGCAGACCTTTGTCTGATAGAGATCTGCGACGCGAAACGCAGTCGGGTCGAGCTTGTTGCCCGCACCCATGCTGGAGATCACCGGCACACCGGCTTCCTTTGCCTGCATGACAATGCCGATCTTGCCCTTGACCGTGTCAATCGCATCAATGACAAAATCGTACTGCGAAAAATCAAACTGATCTGCTGTTTCCGGCAGATAGAAGCAGTTGTGAACATTGACCGTGATATCCGGGCAGATATCGCGGATTCGTGCAGCAGCAACTTCGGTTTTGTACTGTCCGACAGTGCTGTGCAGCGCAATGATCTGGCGGTTGAGGTTCGTGACAGAAACCGTGTCGTTGTCGATCAGATCAAGCGTCCCGATTCCGCTGCGTGCGAGTGCCTCTGCTGCGTATCCGCCGACGCCGCCGACCCCGAACACTGCGACCCGTGACGCGCTGAGGCGTTCCATGGCATCTGCGCCGAGCAGCAGCTCCGACCTGTGAAACTGGCCAATCATCAAATATTTCCCTCTCTTTCTGCTGTATGACTGTATTATAAAGCATATTTCAGATCTTGTCAAGCATTCGGGTTTCCGGCAAAATCGACAGAAACCGACAGCCAGTATCGGTCAAAATGCCGATTGCATCCGGCATCGCTTTCGGTGTATAATAAAAGAAATATTTGCATATGAAGTGTTTTTAGGGGGAATTATGCAAGCAAACAGAAAGAAAACCGGTTTTTTCAGGCGGAACCGGCATTTCCTGTATATCCTGCCGTGGCTGATCGGATTTACGGTGTTTCGTGCTGTTCCGATGCTGTATTCACTGGTCTGCGGCTTTACGGATTTTCACTTGTTCCGCGGAATTTCAGAGACCGGTCTGATGAATTACAAGGCGATTTTCAGCGATCCGGAGGTACAGCGTTCCGTCGGACTGACGGTGCGGTTCGCGCTGATCAGTGTGCCGCTGAAGCTGGCGGCTGCGCTGATGGTTGCGTCTTTGCTCGCAAAGCGGATGCGCGGCATCGGTTTGTTCCGGACACTGTATTATCTGCCCTCGATTCTTGGCGGTTCGGTTGCAGCGGCAGTGCTGTGGAAGGCACTGTTCCGCGATCACGGCGTGATCAATGCACTGATGGAGCAGCTTCATCTTCCGGCAGTTCACTGGCTCTCTGAGCCGCATGCCGCGCTCTGGACGGTCATTCTGCTGCGCGTCTGGGAATTCGGTGCGCCGATGCTGCTGTTTCTCGCAGCCTTGCAGCAGATTCCGCAGGATCTGATCGACGCTGCAAAGCTGGACGGTGCGAGCACTGTGCGGATCTTCTTCCGCATCAAGCTGCCGCTGATCTCGCCCGTCCTGTTCTATAATGTGATGCTCGGCTTTTGCAGTGCGCTTCAGGAATTCAACGCACCGTTCATTATCACAGAGGGCGGACCGCGCGGTGCGACGACCTTCCTCTCGCTGCTGATGTACCGCAGTGCCTTTACTGCAAATGAAATGGGATATGCTTCGGCGCTGGCTTGGGTTCTGTTTCTGCTCTCTGCCGCATTCAGCGCATTGTTTCTGCTGAGCGGCAGGAAGCTCGTCTATTATGCAGACGAGGAGGCGCGGTTATGAGAAGGATACGAAGAACCGCGATTTTGCGGGGCATCCGCCTGCTGGTGATCTGCGCAGGCGCTGCGTTGATGATCTACCCGCTGCTCTGGCTCTGTACCGCGACATTCCGGAGCAATGCCGAGATCTTCTCAAGTGCCGGTATCCTGCCGAAGCATCCGGATTCTTCGGGCTGGCGGCGTGCATTTTCAGCATACGGCGGGCAGATCAGTCTGCTTGGCGCGATGTGCAATACATATCTGTACGCGATTCCGAAGGTGCTCCTGACACTGATCTCAGTAACGCTGACCGCATACGGATTCAGCCGGTTCCGGTTTACCGGACAGCGCACGCTGATGCTTTGTTTGTTTGCGACACTGTTTTTGCCGCAGACCGTGCTGTATGTGCCGCAGTTTGTGCTGTTCACAAGGCTTGGCTGGGTCGATTCTCCGGCATATCTTCCGCTGATTGCACCGTCTGCACTGGCAGCGGACACAGTACAGGTCGTGATGCTGATGCAGTTTATCCGCGGAATCCCGAAAACCTACGATGAAGCTGCGAAACTGGACGGCTGCAATTCCTTTCAGACACTGCTGTATGTGATCGTTCCGCTGCTTCGTCCGGCACTGGTATCCTGCGGCGTGATTCAGCTGCTGCATACGGTGAACGACTATATGGGACCGCTGCTGTATGTGAAAACGCCGTCGCGATATCCGGTTTCCGTTTTTGTGAAGCTGTCTATGGATGCGGACAGCGGATTTGACTGGAACCGTGTTTTGGCGGTCAGCTGCGCGGCAATGCTGCCACAGGTGATTTTGTATTTCATTGCACAGCGCTTTACGACGCCGGAAGCCGGCGGCATCAAAGAATAACAAGAAAACGGGGAGAATGCGTTTCTCCCCGTTTTGTATTATTTGGTCATGCGTTCGACCTGCTGCTTGTATTCTTCTTCTGTCAGAACTCCCTCGTCAAACAGGTCCTTCAGCTTGGCGATTTCGTCGTCGATTGCATCGTTCTGCTCGATCGGAGCTGCTTCTTCGATGACAGCGTCCAGTGCTGCTGCCTCCTCCGTGCTGGCGGTTTTGGCTGCCGGAACGATCTTTTTCCGGATGATCCAGTCACAGATTGAATAGACAGCCTGGATGCAGAGTGCGACACCCATTGCACTGAAGAATACCTTCGGGATCACCTCATAGGCATGTGAGCAGCGCTCAGCAACAGTCAGATACTTTATGCTGAACTTTGCGTAGTAGATCGAATCGAAGACATACGACACGAGATAGCAGGCAAAGGTCGCCTCACTGATGAACTTGACAACAGTGATCAGGGTCTTGTTCTTGCTCTGGATATCAAAGACCACGAGGAACAGCATGGTGCTGCACAGTGCGACCGGCCATGAGCCGTAGTCATTGTAGTGCTTGGAGAGCATCACGAAGTTGTTTTCCTCATTCAGCATGGACTGCTGATAGGTCGTTGTCGAGACCCACGCCAGACCGATGCCGTACATCATGATGAAGTACAGCTTGTTCATCAGCGTGCGCTTGGGCGGGAATTCACGGATATAAGCGCCGATCAGATAATATGCGATCGGGTAGCAGCGGGTGAAGTAGCCGGGGAACAGACGGATCTGAGTGGCATCCTTGAATCCGACAAAGAAACTCTGGGAAACAATGGTAATGACAATGGTCGTGATGAGCATGATCTGCTTCTGCTTTTTGTTCTGCAGACCGTTGAAAGCTGCATTTACAAACGGAATAATGAGGAACATGCAGATATAATATTCGACATACCATGCATACTGCGCATCGTGGAACATGAAGATACCGCGGATAAAGATCCAGATGCTGTAACCGCCGAACTGGTAATCATACTTCATCGGCCAGTGGTGCATGTCGAAGCAATAGCAGATGATACTGCAAATGACGTAAATGATGAGGACGCGGAGAATACCGAGGTAATACTTTTTGCTGAGGGTCTTGTTCTTCATCAGGTAGCCGGTTGTAATCATGAACAGCGGTACACAGCAGTAAGCTGCCCAGCGGAAGAAGATCGGTCCCTGACCGAAGTCCTTGGTAATCGGCTCGCTGTAAAATCCGCTGTACAGGAAGAAGTGGACACATACAACGAGAATACATGCTAGAATTTTGACGAGGTCAATGCCGATGAATCTCGGCTTTCCTCCCGCCGCGACAGGCGGCTTGGCAATTTTGGCTTCCATTGGCGTAAAACTCCTTTGTAATAATAGAATATCATGTCAGCGGGAAATGCAGTAAACAGAATTTCCCCTTAATAGAGACCGGAAAAATGCTGTGTCGGTTACATGTAATCATACGAGATGACAGGAACCATCCTCACAGGTCTGAGACAGAACCGGCGCTGATAAGCGCTTCCTCTGCCGTTTGCAGCAGCAGCGCCGAGTTATCGTCGCCGCCCATGATGCGGGCAATTTCCGCAATGCGAGCGTCTCTGTTCAGGACAGAGACCTCCGTGCTGGTGCTGGAATCGGTGCTGTGTTTCTCAATCAGCAGGTGATGTGTCGCCTGTATCGCAAGCTGGGCAAGGTGCGTCACGCATATGACCTGATGATGTCTGGACAGTGCCCGGAGCTTCAGACCGATCTTCTGCGCAGCCTTTCCGCTGACGCCGGTGTCGATCTCGTCGAAGATGAGCGTCGGGATTGCATCGCGTTCCGCAAGCACCGCCTTCAGTGCGAGCATCATGCGGGACAGCTCACCGCCCGATGCGATCTGGGCGATCGGTTTCGGCGGCTCACCGGGATTGGCGGAGATCAGAAACTCTGCATGATCCATGCCGTTTGGCGTCAGCTTGCCCTGCGTCAGCGCGACTGACAGCCTGACACGCGGCATATTCAGTTCAGCGAGTTCCTCACCGACCCGTCTGGAGAATTGCTCAGCAAGCGCCTGCCGGTGTGCAGTCAGCTGTCTGGCAAGCTCCGTGACCTGATGCAGCCGTTCGGCGCGCTCCTTTGAGAGTGCATTCAGCCGGTCGGCATCGGACTCGATCGCTTCGACCTCTTTGAGCGCATTTTCGTAGATTTCCCGCAGTCCGTCGGCATCGGTGTGATACCGGAGCGTCATGGTGTTGACCGCATTCCGCCGCTCGTTCAGCTTTGCGGATTCTGCCGGAGAGAGCTGCCCGCCTGTATATGCGGCGACTTCATCTGCAATATCCCGCAGCTCAATGTTGAGCGCACGGAGGCGTTCTGCGAGCGGTTCTGCATCGTTCTCCTCATCCGCGAGCCGGTCAATCTGATCGCATGCCAGGGCCAGTGCATCGGAAATATTTTCTTCACCCTTTATCAGCATCTGACACACGGTTTCTGCCAGAGCTGCGGTATCCTCTGCGCGGCTGGCAGACTGAAACTGTGCATCGAGCAGGATATCCTCCTGCGGCTGCGGGTCGAGTTCACCGATTTCGGTGATTGTCGTTTGCAGTTCCAGCAGCCGGTTTCGTTTTTCCTGCTCGGCTTTTTTGAGCTGTGTCAGGGTTCTCGCGCAGCTTTGGAGCTGATGAAATTCACGTTTATACTGTTCCAGCAGTGAGCAGTCATCACCGAACTGATCCAGAACCTCCAGATGCCGTTCCGGACGCAGCAGAATCTGATTGTCATGCTGCCCGTGTATGTTGACGAGCGTGTCGCCGAGCGCACGAAGGAGTGCCGCGGGTGCCGATTTTCCGTTGACGCGTCCGACACTGCCGCCGTCCGCGGAAATTTCGCGGGTCAGGAGCAGTTCATCATCCTCGGAGCTGATGCCGTACTCGGAAAGCACGGCTCTGGTATCCTCGGAGAGCGGCGAGAACAGCGCGGTAATCACCGCTTTTTTGCACCCCGTCCGAACAAGATCCTTATTGGTTCGCTGCCCCAGAACTGCCTGAATGCCGTGGATCAGAATTGATTTACCCGCACCGGTTTCACCGGTAAAGGCATTGAACCCGTCCTCCAACGGGATCACAGCCGATTCTATAACAGCGAGGTTTTCGATTGATAGTTCCCTTAACATTTTTACCCCCAGATGTGGGATTCAAGCTGATGTACAAGCTGTTTTGCGCTGCCCTCCGAGCGTGTCAGAATAAAGATTGTGTCGTCTCCTGCGATTGTGCCGACGATTTCCGGAAACTGGAGCTTATCCAGAACGGCGCAAGCCGCCTGTGCAGAGCCTGCCTGACAGGTGATGACGACCGTGTTAATCGCATAGTCGATCTTCACAACGACATCTGTCATCAGACTGCTCGCAGGAGTTGGAGCGGCAGGGGCTTTGATATAACAGCTTTTTCCGTTTGCCATCCGCTTTTTCCGGAGCTTGAGCTGCTTGATATCACGGGAAATGGTCGCCTGCGTGACAGGGAATCCCTGTTCATCAAGCAGACTCTTGAGCATTTCCTGCGTGGTAACTTCATGGCTCATGATTAGTTGGAGAATAATTTCATGTCTGGCATTGGGCATTTTTGTGCCCTCCTTTTCTTATTTGTCATTCAAATTACGAATCAGCGAATTGCTGATCCGTTTTTATTCGTCAAGCCCCTTCAGCGGCTGCATCAGTTTTCCTCTGAGTGCATCGTAGAAGGCGTGTCCTTTGCAGTTGACAAACGGCATGGCGTATGCAGATTTGGTGACTGAGAAGGACTGTGCATTGTGCAGGACAGCGGACTGTGCGCCGTCGATGTGAACGGTCAGCCCCCCGTCACCTGCACCGCGGTATGTGACGCGGATGCTGCGCTGCGGGGAGAACAGCATCGGGCGCGCAAAGAGGGAGTGCGGACAGATGAGATTCATCTCAATCAAAGAGAGATCCGGTTCAATGACAGGTCCGCCTGCGGAAAGCGCATAGGCTGTGGAGCCGGTCGGCGTTGAGAAAATGATGCCGTCAGCGCGGTAAACACCGATCTGCTTGTCGTCTACGGAAACGGTGAAATCGCAGATCTTACCGTTCAGTCGGGATGCAAAAATATCATTCAGTGCATGTGAAACGGTTCCGTCGTGTTCACCGTCACGGATCGTAGTTTGCAGCATCATGCGTTCACTGATCGCATACTGACCGTTCTGGATCCGGTCGAGCATTTCCAGCTCATTTGCTTCAAATGCGGCAAGGAAACCGAGTGTTCCGGTATTGATGCCGACGAGTTTAACCGGAGGTTTGCGTTTTTGGGCGGCATCCTGCAGGAGCTTTCCGGCACATTGCAGGATCGTTCCGTCGCCGCCGACCGCGATTGCAAAGTCGGCGTTGTAAAGGAGCGTCTGATCGGGCAGTCCCTGAATACCGGCAATGTCCGCAAACTGCGGTGCATCCGCCTCTGAAATGCAGACTTCAGCACCCAGCCGGATCAGCCGTGCGGCAGCAGCAGAGGTCGCAGCAAACGCTGCTTTTTTTGAAAGATTCGGGAAAAGCACATATTTCATAGCAAATTCCTCTTATGATTCCGCTGCGGGAGGCATTCTGCGGAGAAACAGCAGATATTCGGTGTTGCCGCTGCCGCCCTGTATCGGTGATTCACAGTCCGCAGCAGGAATCAGTCCGTGCTGTGCAGCGCAGTCCCGGATTTCACGCAGCACGCGCTGCCGGATCTTTTCGTCCCGTACAACTCCGTGCTTATTCAATGCGCTCTTTCCGGCTTCAAACTGCGGCTTTACCAGCAGAACCGCAGTGCCCTGTGCAGTCAGCAGTGCAGGAATCAGCGGAATGATCTGTTTCAGTGAAATAAACGAAACATCACATGCGGCAAAGTCCGCGGGAAGACCGTCTGTTTCAGGCGGGAGATCACGGAGATCGGTGCCCTCCATGACAGTGACACGCGGGTCGTTGCGCAGCATTTCGGCAAGCTGATCGTGTCCGACATCGACCGCCAGCACCGATGCAGCGCCATTTTGCAGCATACAGTCAGTAAACCCGCCGGTTGACGCACCGATATCCAGACATCGCAGTCCTGTCAGGGGAATTCTGAATTCTGCGAGTGCATAACTGAGCTTGTAGCCGCCGCGGCCGACAAAGGGCAGTTCGCGTGTGACCTGAATCTCATCCGCATCACTGACTTTCTGTGACGCCTTCATACAGACAATCCCGTTGACAGTTACACTTCCGTCCGAAATCAGCGTCTGCGCACGGTTTCGGGTCTCACAGAGACCGCGTGCTACGATCTCTGCATCCAGCCGCGCACTCATTGTACCAGCTCCCGGATCTTCTGCGCCATCGCATCGGATGTCAGCCCGCAGCGTTTGAGGCTTGTGCAGACATTCGCCTGCTGAACAAAGCCTTGGATTGCATGACAGCGGAATCGCCCGCGGTAATCCTCTTCCAGCAGCCTGACTGCCAGTTTTTCACCGATTCCGCCGTTTTTGCTGCTTTCCTCGAAGAAATAGATATTGTCATACTGCTTTGCGATCTGAACGATTTCCTCGTCAAACGGGAATACAGTTGTCAGCTTCAGAAGCCCGCAAGGAATGCCCTCTGCCTGAAGCGTCTGCATTGCGCGGAATGCTTCACCGGAGATCCTGCCGTAAGTGATGAGCAGGGTTCCGGTACCGTTCAGATGTGTATAATTCAGATTCGGCTCGATCGGGAAATCAGGTTCTTCCTGTCCGCGCGGATACCGGATCGCTGTCAGTGTTTTATCCCGATACAGAGCTGCATCCAGACAGAGCAGCAGCTCTGCATAGGTTGCAGGGGAGTAAATCTTGCTGTTCGGGATCGCAGTCAGCATCGGGATATCAAAGATTCCCTGATGCGTTTCGCCGTCCTCGCCGACCAGACCGGCACGGTCAACACCGAGTACAACATGCAGCCCGGCAATCGCCGTATCATGCAGCAGCTGATCGAAGGAACGCTGTAAAAATGTCGAATACACAGCAAAAACAGGCAGCTTCCCCATGGATGCGAGAGAAGCACAGAAGGTTGCAGCGTGCTGTTCGGCGATGCCGACATCAAAAAAGCGTTCGGGGTGTGCTGCATAGAAGAACTGCAAACCGGTACCGTATTTCATTGCAGCAGTTACCGCACAGAGGTTCGCGTCGGTTTCTGCATATTGAGCGAGTGCTTTGCCGAATACAGTTGAGAAGCACTCGTCGATCGAAAGCTCCGGATCCCGTGCATCGAGATCGACCTTTGCGATTTCGTCGGGCAGACTGTCGTGCCTGGGGACACCGTGATATTCACCCGGATTCTTCTCCGCAGGTGCATAGCCCTTGCCTTTTTTGGTCTGGACATGCACAACAACCGGACGCTGATAGCTTTTGGCAACTGTCAGTGTTTCGTCGAGCGCTTCGATATCATGACCGTCCACCGGACCGAGATATACAAATCCGAGATCCTCGAAGATCGTGGTCTGCATGATATTTCTTCGCAGACGGTCTTTTGTATTCTTCAGAGAGTGAACGAGCTTATTGCCGATTGCCGGAGCCTTTCCGATCACCCGTTCAACGGTCCATTTGGTGCGGACATAATCGGTTTTCCGGCGAATTTTCGAGAGATATTTTGCGATCGCACCGACATTTTTGGAGATCGCCTGATTGTTGT
>CAMNAY010000027.1 GCA_946531975.1 uncultured Ruminococcus sp.
AACGCAAGCTGGCAGTCGTCACGGCTTTTATGTCTGATCCCGATATCCTTCTTCTGGACGAGCCGACAAGCGGTCTTGATCCTGTGATGCAGGAGGTTTTTATTGATTTTATCCGTGAAGAAAAGAAACGCGGCAAAACGATTCTGCTTTCCAGCCATATCTTCAGTGAGGTGGAAGCTCTCTGTGACCGCATTGCGATCATCAAGGACGGCAGGCTGATCTCGACCGTAGATGCCGCCGATGTCAAGCACGGGCTGAAAAATGAGTTCACCATAGAGTTTGAGAGCACGGAGGATTATGACAGATTTATCCGTTCGGGGCTTACTCCCGAACAGGGTGATAAATCAGCCGGAAAGTGTGTGATTTCTGTCCCCGATCAACTGACAAATGTCTTTTTGGCGGCGCTTTCAAAGTGCAGAATCCGGAGCATGGATGAGCATTCCGTCAGTCTTGAGGAATACTTCATGCACTTTTATAAGAACGATAGGAGATTCGGCGTGGGAGGTGTACAAAATGCCTGAGATCATCAAAATCGAGCATATGACCAAGGACTACGGCGGCGGACGCGGCATTTTCGATTTCAGTCTCTCTGTCAATGAGGGCGAGGCATACGGGCTTGTGGGGACGAACGGCAGCGGAAAGACGACGACAATGCGTCACCTTATGGGGTTTCTTGCACCCGACAGCGGAAGCTGCGAGATCGGCGGGATCAACTGCCGTCAGCATCCTGATCAGATTGCGAAGCGTGTAGGCTATGTGCCGGGGCAGATCGACTTCCCCGATGTAGGCAGCGGAACGAATTTCCTGAAAATTCAGGCGCAGTATTTCGGCATCAGGGATATGAGCTACACAGAAAAGCTGATAGACCTGTTCAAGATCGACACCTCTGCACCGCTGAAAAGAATGAGCAAGGGCATGAAGCAGAAAATGGCGCTTGTTGCGGCGTTCATGGCAAAACCGGATATTCTCCTGCTGGATGAACCCTCCACAGGACTTGATCCTGTGATGCGGGATGCGCTGATCGGGCTGATTCTTGAGCAGAAGGAACGCGGCGCGACAGTTTTCATGTCCAGCCATATTTTCAAGGAGCTTGAGGATACCTGCGATCAGGTGACATTTATTCATAACGGCAAAGTCATCAACACCGTAAGCAGAGCACTCTGCGGGGAGAATATGCCGAGACTCTACCGGATAGGCTTTGCGGACGAAAGTCAGTACCGTGCGTTCAAAGCGCATACGTCTTTTCAGATCGACAGCTTCAACGATGAATACAAGCATCTTACGGCAGTTGTTCCGGTGAATGAGATGAACAGCTTTGTCAGAGTGCTTGCGGATTACAATATGCGTTACGTGCGGTTTGTGCCGTATTCGCTTGAAATGTATTACAAGAAATATATCGAAAACGGAGGAAATGTATAATGTTCAGCTTACCTTTATTCAGACAGTCGGTGAAATCAAACTGGGTGCTGTGGACTGCAATCACATCTGTCATGTCCGTTCTGTGCGTGCAGTTTGCGGCGCTTGAAATGACGCAGCCGTTGCTTTTCGTGATTTTCTACGGAATGATGACGACCATTCTCCCTTCCATTTATGTTCTCGTGACAGCCAATAAGCTCATCGCCAATCAGGTCGATCGCGGCTCTATGGCATATGTGCTGTCAACACCGATCAAACGCTCTGCCGTGAACTTTACACAGTCAGTCTTTCTGATCGGCTCTCTTGCCGCGATGTTCGGCATCGAAACGCTCCTTCACCTTGCGGTCAATGCCGCAAAGCCGATCACGATTGCGACGGCACTGGGCAACAGTGAGCTCCCGCTTCAGGGAAATCTGACCGCAAAGATGATCGTGCAGGTAAACCTGTCTGCGTTTGTGGTCTGCATTGCGATTGCTGCCGTATGTTTCATGTTCTCTGACATTTTCAATTCCGCCAAATACTCCATCGGTCTGAGCGGAACATTCGTGGGGGTGAATATCCTTGCCAATATGCTCGCGATGTTCGGAAGCCTCGGTGTCGGAGGCCTTGACAAGTTCAGGTATCTGACGATCTGCTCATTCTACGATCATCAGTCGGTACTTTTTTCACAGAATGACTGGATCATAAAAATGATTTACCCCGCTGCGATTGCCGCCGCAGCTTTCATGATCGGCTCGGCAGTATTCAGGAAAAAGGATCTGCCGCTGTGACGAGAGACTGCAAACAGCGAAAAGGTCTGTGCCTTCCGTTCGGAGGACACAGACCTTCTGTATTGATCTGTTGGTTTCAATGGAATGATTGTGCCGGTATCTCCTGCATCAATGCTGCGGCGCCTCTGAATGAAAACATGGGAGTAAAAATCGGAGCCGGGCACTGTCCGGTATACCGTAATATCAAGACAAACGTGCAAATAATCCCCCTCACCAAAGGCACTGACTTCCAAATGGAGGGGGAATCATCTGCTTTTCTTGTTAAAACATTAGAAAATATTGAAAACCACTTGACATCTTAATGCTTTTGTGTTATTATCATTATAGAAGCAACAGAAAGGGGCGGGCACAATGGAAAGCGAAAAGGATTTTCTTGCGAATTATAAGCTCAGCGACTACGACCGGCCGTCCGTGACCGCAGATGTTGCGGCGTTTATGATCTGGACAGCGGATCAGACCGACTGCCGGAACAATCCGGAGAACCGGCTGACCCTGCTGATGATCCGGCGCAAGCGGCATCCGTTCAAGGATATGTGGGCGCTGCCGGGCGGCTTTCTGGAGCGCGGTGAGACGGTCGGGCAGTGTGCGCTGCGGGAGATTCAGGAGGAGACAACGGTCAGACCGGCATCCGTTCTGCCCGTCGGTGTGTTCAGCCAGCCGGACCGCGACCCCCGCGGCTGGATCATCTCCGAAGCCTTTGCCTCGATCATCAGTGAGGCGTCTGTCCGGCAGACCGGCTGTGACGATGCCGCAGATGCGCAGTGGTTTACGGTCAGCTTTGTATGCAGTGAGGAAGGCGATTATGAGCTGACACTCAGCTGTGCGGAGCACCGGCTGCATGCCGTACTTGCAGCAGATTCCGAACGCTTCGGAAAAACAAGCTTCCGGATCATCGAAAGCAGCGGCATCGCCTTTGACCACGCTGCGATCATCGCCGCAGCACTCACGGCACTGCGGGAGGAAGCCGGACGCCGTGATGCGGCATTCGATTTCCTGCCTGAGACCTTTACGCTGCCGGAACTGCAAAGGGTGCAGGAAACGCTCCGGAATGTATCACTGCTGCCGGCGGATGCTGTTCCGCAATGAGAACAGAGACAGTCAGGCGCAGGAGGGCTGAAACCGGCGGAAACCTCAAACGGTCAGACAGGAGGGAACACCTATGGCACACAAGAAGAAATCTGAATACCGCGCAGACAGGAAGCGGCATGCGGGAAGCGGCTGGGCACATGTGATGTCCGGAATGAACGGCTCGGAATCGAGCCTGATGTGCTTCGGCGTCAACCTGATGGATTATCCGTGGGAGCATACCGGACAGCGTGCAACGGTCTGTGATCCGCTGCATCACGAATTCCACGAATTTCCGGTGTATGCCGTCCGGATCAAGGGCAAACGGCGGGAATTTGCCTACGGGGAATACTGCATGTGCATTTACGGACTCTATGCCCGTCAATACTGATACCAAATTCAAACTGAAACGGAAAGGAAAATCATTATGAAACTCGAACCGATCGTTGTATCCCTGCTTGACACGGACCTGTACAAATTCAATATGGATCAGGTCATTTTCCACAAGCACACCGACCTCTGCGGACAGTATTATTTCAAGTGTCGCAACAAAGGTGTCGTCTTTACGCCGGAAATGGTTGAGGAGATCAATGCGCAGATCGACCACCTCTGCACCCTGCAATTCAAAAAGGAGGAGCTGGATTACCTGCGCTCGATCCGCTTTATCAAGGATGACTATGTCGAATTCCTGCGTCTGTGGCATCCGATCCGCGATTATGTGACCGCAGAGCTGGATGAAAACGGTGAGCTGAAGATCGTGGTAGACGGTCCGCTGTTCTCCGCAATGCAGTTCGAGATCTATCTGCTGGAGATCGTCAATGAGGTCTACTTCCGGATGCAGTTTGATTATGACCGCTTGCGCAGATCGGCGGAGGAGCGGCTGAACGAGAAGATCCGGAAGCTGAATGACGGCACCTATACCTTCAAATTCGCGGAGTTCGGCTGCCGGAGAAGACTCTCCCGCGAATGGGAGGATGTCGTCGTGCGGCGGCTCTGCACGGAGACGGACAAGTGCGTCGGCACATCGAATGTCTACCTTGCGATGAAATACAATGTCACGCCGATCGGCACCTATGCGCATGAGTTCGTGCAGATGTATCAGGGCATTGATTCCATTCCGCTCGCATATACGAACCACTATGCCATGCAGGACTGGTACGACGAGTATCAGGGCGACAACGGCACCGCGCTGACCGATACGGTCACGACGGATCTGTTCCTGCTGGACTTCAACCGCTCGATGGTCAACAACTACACCGGCGTCCGGCATGACAGCGGCGACCCCTATGCATGGGGCGAGAAGATGATTGCACACTACAAAAAGTACGGCGTAGACCCGAAAACCAAGCTGCTGCTGTTCAGTGACAGCCTTGATTTCGACCGCGCACAGAAGCTTTATGACTACTTCTGTGACAAGACGAAGGTCTCGTTCGGCATCGGTACGTTCTGCTCGAATGACACGGAGGAAACCGCGCTGAATATCGTCATCAAGCTGCAATATGTCAACGGCAGACCGGTCGCGAAGCTCTCCGATGATATCGGCAAGGCGATGTGCCGCGATGAAGCCTACCTTGAATACCTGAAAAACGCGGTCGCATTCCGCCTGCGCCGCTGAGTGCATGAAAAAGCTCCGGATTTTTGTCCGGAGCTTTTCTGTTTCCGCTTTGTACGGTTGACAAATTGGTGAGTTATATTATATAATATTCCCGAAAGACCATGATGCGATTCTGCATGATAAGGAGTTGATTCCCTGTATGTCAAAAACGCTGAAGTATCTTCTTTTCACATTCATCAGCGCTTATCTGCTTCAGATTCTCGCCTGTCACAACATTCAGCTCGGCACGAAAGCCGGCAGCGCGACCGGCAGCCACCTGGTCGCACTCTGTATGCTGATGCCGACGGTCGGGGCGATGATCGCGGGAGAAAAGATTCGCTTCCTCGGCTGGGCTCCGGATTTCTCCGACAATAAAAAACTGATCCTTCTCGCATGGCTCCTTCCAACTGCGAACCAGCTTCTGGGGGCGGCATTGTATTTTATGGTGTTTCCGGGAGAATTTGACATGTCGGGCACTTTTTTGAAGGAGACCGATCCGATTGCTTTTGAACTGCTGGAGAAAAACGGGGAATCCTACAACGCATACGTCATCAGACAGATCTTTTTATCCTTCACTTCTCCGCGCATTGTGATTGCAGCGTTGTTGGGACTCGGTGAGGAGATCGGCTGGCGGGGATTTCTGTTTCCCAGACTGAAGCTGCATTTCGGACGCACCAGGGGGCTGCTGATCGGCGGCATCATTCACGGGTCGTGGCACTTTCCGCTGATGCTGCTCATCGGTTACGAGTACGGAACGGACTACATCGGCGCACCTGTGCTGGGACTGTTTGCGTTCTGTATCTTCACCACTGCAACCGGAATCGTATCCGATTTTCTGTATGAGAAATCCCAATGCATCCTGCTGCCTGCACTGTTTCACGGTACCATCAACTCGGCATTTAATGCGTATTTGCTGAGCGACTGCACGCACCCTGAGCGTTCCGTTTTCGGGCCGATTGATATCGGACTGATCGCCGTGATCCCGATGCTGCTGTTCGCAGTCAATATCCTGTACCGCGAAAACAAACGGGAAAGTATGGAGTTCGCACAGCTCTGATCAGATCGAAAACGGGGAAGGAAATCAAGCGTTTCCTTCCCCGTTTTTCATCTTTTCGGGATTATTTGACCTCCTGAGAAAGCGGAATGCCGAGCGATTTGATGCCGCTGCAAATGATCTGTGCGGTGACCTTTGCGCCGGTCTCGGTGAAATGTGTGAAATCCGTACCGCCGGTCGCACCGCCCATGTAGTATTTCTTCACGGTGTTGTAATCGCGCTTGTTGAAATCATTGACCATTGCGGCGCCGAGGTCGAAATACGGGATCTTGTATTTCTTCGCAAGTGCCTGACACGCCGAATCAATGTTGCGGTAGCCGACCTTAAAAGGCTGCGTCTGGTTCTTGATCGAAAGGGTCGGGCTCATCAGGATCGGCGTTGCGCCTTTGTCCAGTGCGCCCTTGATGTAAAAGGTCATGTAGTATTCAAAGGATCCCTTGGTCGGGTTATCGGCATTGCCGCAGACCGGTGCATAGCGCTCAGGCTGAGACGATGCGCCGTCGTTGATGCCGAAATCCACCAGCAGATAATCGCCGGGCTTGATCTGGTCAAGAATTGAGGTCAGTCTGCCGTTGTCATAAAAGCTCTTGGAGCTGCGCCCTGCGATTGCGCGGTTATCCACGGTGACATTTCCGGAGAAATAGTCCTTGAGATAATAGCCCCAGCCCTGCTGCGGTGCCTGCGATGCCTTATAGGACTGCGCGGTCGAATCCGCTGCGACATAGAGTGTCGGCTTGTTGCTGACGGGCTGCTGCACGACGGTCTGCTCCTGTGAAGGATCATACGGCTCCGGCACCGGCTCGTCGGTGAAGGTCAGCTTCAGGTAATCGAAGTTCGGACCGCCCTCTGCGGTGTTCGACTGCAAAGTGACCGTGTTGATGCCCGCATTGAGCGGCAGGACGATTGCGCGTTCCTCCCATGTTGTCCAGTCGCCGGTCGTGAGGAAATTCTGTTTCCATTTGGTGCTGCCGCCGTTGACAGAGATCATCATGCTGCGGTCATTCTTCGAGCCGTTTGCAATATTGAACGTGCAGAGATAATTGCCCTTCTGCGGGACGTTGATGCGGAAGGTGACAGCGCTCTGATTTGTGTTGTTGAGGTTCAGATAGTCCTGATAGGTGAAGCCCGCGTTGGTTTTCTCATGGACGCCGTCCGTGATGATCTGCTCAGATGCGGCATACTTTGTGTCTGCGAATTCCGGGGTCTGTCCGGTGAGGTAGCTGCACATGAGCCTCAGGTCGGCTGCGGTCAGCTTCATATCGCCGTCGAGGTCGGCAGCCTGCTGTTTGGCATAGCCGGAGCCGCTGCGCAGTGCGCGCTTCATCAGCAGCAGATCGACAGCGGACAGCTTTCCGTCGCCGTTCAGATCGCCCTGAAGGAGCGGCTCTGTCTGCGGATCCTGAATGACCGGCGGAGTGACAGGCGGATCGGTTGTTCCGGGATCCGTTGCAGGCGGGTCGGACTGCTGCGGGTCGCCGGGTTTGATCGCGTTTGCCATCAGCTCTGCGAGAACGGTCGCGCCGGCACGGTTCGGGTGCAGCTTATCGCCGGACATATACAGCTTGGTTACTTCATCTGCGCTCTTTTTGAGACAATAATTCTGCCAGAGATTGAACAGATCGACACACTCAATGTTCAGCTTTTGGCTGACGCGGTCGAGCGCACCGGCATACCATCTGCTCTTCAGAAGCGGCTTGAGCTGGCAGTCGCCGTTTCTTCCCTGCTGCTTGACGAGGATCACGCGCATGCCTTTCGCCATGGCGCGCTTTGCCATGTCAGTGATGATCTCCTCATACTGTGCTTCGGTTGTGTTATTTTTTGAACTTGTGTCGTTAATGCCGATCGAAATAACGTAGATATCGCCCTTTTGTCCGTTTTTCTCGATGACATCGAACTGACCGCCCTGCACAAAGCCGCGTGCATACTGTCCGCTTGCAGCCATATTCATGACCTGCCACTTTTTGCCGTCCACGAACTGCGGGAGCATCTGTGCCCAGCCTGCCTGCGCGGAGCTGTTCAGCGGATAGTAGTTGCAGACCGTGGAGTCGCCGCAGATCCAGATTGTCGGATTGGTATGGGTCTGTGTGGAGATCTGCTTGATCTCCAGCGCGGACATCGTATAGGCATTGTTCTCCTTGCCGGCGCAGGCGCAGATGTTGAGCTGTCCGTCCGTGACAGGAACCTGCAGGGTGTGATAGGCGTTGTTTCCGGTGAGGTTCATGATCTGGTACATGCCCTCAATCGCAACGCTTGTGCGTCCGGTATTGCCGAGCCACACAGAGACCTGATAGAGCCCGTTCGGGACATCTGCGCAGAAGGTGTATTTGCCCTTTGCAGACGCATTCTTGAACTGAACGGCATCGCTGAGTGCGCCTTTTCCGGAAGCTGCGACATTTGAAACATTGGTGCCGGACGAGAAGCCGTATCCGCGGTTTGCGTTATAGCCGTCTGATGCGCTGACGCCGGTGTAGCCCGATTCGGTTCCGCCGCCGCCGAAGTCGAATTTCCAGTAGGTATTTGCGGCGGAGACCTGCGGCGCCGGCATCTGCACCGCAGCCGATGCCAGCATCAGCAGTGACGCCGATGCAGAGAGGACTCTGCGAACGATTGATTTCATATTGAATTCCCCCGATTCTTTTTTATTCCCTCCGTTTTGCGGATGATCCGCCGGACTGCACCGAAGGGGTGGTGCAAAGCGCATGAAACCTGCACGGACGGAGGGCGTTTTCGTGCAGGGGTTCAGTCTGTATCCGGCATGGATCATCGCCCTGATGATTTCTATTATAAATCACCCGCAAAAAATTATCAATTACGAAATCTCTCATTTTCTTGTACTTTTCTTGCGCATTTGCGCCTGCGGAGGGCAGATTGCAGTGCATTCGGGCATTTCCCCGTTGCAGAATCGCGGCGTATGTGATATAATAAGAGCAGCAAACGGAAAGGGGCGGGGAACATGCAGCAGATCATCATTCATGTGGATATGGACGCATTCTTCGCCTCGGTGGAGATGCGTGACGATCCCGCACTGCGCGGGAAGCCGCTGATTATCGGCTCGCTTCCGCATGAGCGCGGCGTAGTCGCGACATGCAGCTATGAAGCACGGAAATACGGCGTACACTCGGCAATGAATATCAAGGAGGCATACCGCCGCTGCCCGCACGGCATCTATATGCACCCCGATTTCTACAAATACAAGGCGGTCTCCGATCAGCTTCATATGATCTGGAATACGTATGCGTCGGCTTCCCAGACAATCGCGCTGGACGAAGCCTATCTGGATGTGACGGAGACTGCGAAGGACTGGGCGGGTGCGCGGCGCATTGCGCAGACGATCAAGCAGCGGACATGGGACGAGCTGGGGCTGACCTGCTCGATCGGGCTTGCCTACTCCAAAACGGCTGCCAAGACCGCCAGCGAGGAAAAGAAGCCCGACGGCTACTTTGAAATTCCGACCGCAGAGGATTTTGTCCGGCTGATCCTTGACCGCGATGTGCGCGTGCTGTATACGGTCGGTGAGAAGACGGCACAGAAGCTCCATGCCGCGGGTATTCATACCGTGCGGGATATTCAGATGCAGGCAGAGGAAGTGATCCGGCTCTGCGGCAAGCACGGACGCTGGCTGACGGAGCTTGCCTTCGGCAGAGATGACCGGAAGGTCACGCCGTACCGTCCGGAGGATGCCAAGTCGATCGGGCGCGAGGTGACCTTTCAGCAGGATATCTCCGATTATGCTGTTTTGCAGGATATCCTGATCCTGCTTGCATTCTGTGTGGAGCATCGCGCCAGACGGGTCGGCTTGCAGGGGAGGGGCATAACGCTGAAGCTCACCTATGCGGACATGAAGCAGATCACGCGCTCTCATCTGATCCCGCAGACGGATTCGGCGGTGACGATCTATGAGGAAACGGCAAAGCTGCTCGAACAGACCGCGCACCGGCCTGTCCGTCTGATCGGTGCGGGACTTTACAATCTGACCGGTGAAGCGGAAGAACGCCAGCTCTCCTTTGACGATCTGTTTGCGGAGGAGGGGACTGCGGAGGAAGAGGCGCGGCACATGCTGCTTCAGGGGCTTCAGGCGCGTTACGGACTGGACTTCGCAGGCAATCTGGAGAAAATCTATCACTATGAGATCCTGCATAAAACCGTCGAATATATGCGAAAGCACCGGCGAAATTCATCACAGCAGGCGTGAACGGAAAGAAAAAGTCGGAAATCCGAACAGGATTTCCGACTTTTTACGTTGTGTATGCTGCAAAACCGGCACGGTTCATGTGTCAATGCGCCGGATGACCCTTGCGGGGCAGCCGACCGCGACCGTATTCTCCGGAACGTCCTTCGTTACCACAGATCCGGCGCCGATGACCGCATTGTCGCCGATTGTTACGCCGGCAAGAACCGTGGAGTTTGAACCGATCCAGACATTTTTGCCGATGTGAATGGGCTTGGGGATCAGATCATGCCGTTCTTCGGGGCGCAGTCCGTGATTGAGTGTTGCCAGCACGGTATTGTGCCCGATCAGCGCGCCGTCTCCGATCCAGATGCCGCCCTGATCCTGAAATTTGCAGCCGGCATTGATAAACACACCCTTGCCCAGATGAATGTTTTTGCCGCAGTCCGTATAAAACGGAGGAAACAGTCCGACCTCGACGCGTTCGCCGGTCAGCTCCGACATGAGTGCATTGATCTCATCCGGCGTATGGTAGCGGCTGTTGATCTCCATCGTGATGCGGATTGCTTCCTGACTCAGGCTGTGCATGATCCGGTGAACATCGCTCTCTGCCGTGACCTGTCCGCCGCTGTTCATTCTGCTGAGAAACTCTGCTGTCGTCATTGTGTTTCCTCCGTGTCTGCGTTATTTCAGGTATTCGCTGTAAAATGCGGCAAGCTTGTCGAACGGGATGACCTTACCCGCACCGCCGTCATACAGGTCGGTGTGCGATGCGCCTTCGATCACGAGAAGCTGCTTGTTTTCCGTATACGGATTGCCCTTTATCATATTTTCGTATGCATCCTTGCCAAAGTAGAAGGAATGCGCCTTGTCACCGTGCATGACCATGACCGCAGAGCGAATCTCATTGCTGTACTGCAAAATCGGCATGTTGATGAATGACATGCAGCCGGTCACATTCCAGCCGCCGTTGGAGTTCAGCGAGCGCGGATGATAGCCGCGTTCGGTCTTGTAATAGGCGTGATAATCCTTGACGAAATAGGGCGCATCCTCCGGCAGCGGGTCGATCACGCCGCCGCCGAGCGCATATTCGCCGCTGACATAGTCCTTGATGCGCTGTGCGTTCAGCGCTTGCTTTTTTGCATAGCGCTGATCTGCGCTGTCCTCGGAATCGAAATA